>JAHBXR010000013.1 GCA_019636335.1 Pirellulales bacterium | reverse complement strand
ACCTCGCCACGGCTCTACGTTCTCAAGATGACGAACGAGACAACGTCGAGCACGACGTTACTAAACGGCTGGACTGTCGAGACGATTGGCCCCGAACTCTGGATGAAGATTGAGGATGACGGAACGGATTTGAAATTCTTCATCGGCTTAGATGGGAACACTTGGATTCAGATCGCGAGCGAAGGCCGTGGTAGCTTCATGTCGGGCGGGCCGGATGAGGTTGGCTGGGGTGCCAACAATCAATCGAATACTGTCGCGCCGATTGCTTGCAGTTTGTTGCATTGGAACGAAAGCTAATGTCGGCACTTGAACCGCTTATCCGAGAAAACGTCAGCTTGCCGCTGACCATCAATCAGCCAGACGGCACGAAGGTCACGACGCCCTTCGCGCTCCCTGAGTCTGACACTGATGCGCTGTTCGTCATCATCGCGATTCTTGTCGGTCAGCTTGCCGACGCAGGCTTGACCCGACTGCCGAACTGCCTTACGCCGAGTGACATCCTGCATCGCTACTTGCACGACAGATTCGGCGAGCACAATGTCTACTTCCACATTCCGTAGGACACATGCAATGGCCTTTGACAACATTCGTGCGATCGGTCGAGAACTTGAAAAGCGCCGCCGAGAAGAGCGCAAGAGCATAATCCGAGAGTTCGTTGTTCCCGAGGTGCAGAGGATGCGCCGTCTCGGCGCGTCACAAGCGGACATCGCTATCGTGCTCAACTACGACCGGTTCACCACAGAGACCAGAAAAGACTGGACTCAGGCCAGCGTGTCGCTGCTTATGCGTGAGCACGGGATTGCGTAGCTGTCCGGTTGCATTTTGGGCAGCCATGACGCTTAGATAGCTGGCACTTTCAAGCAAACAACCACCTCTGTCGGGTGGTGTTGATGCAGCGTGATGCAACGCAATCGTCAATGTAGTAATGACTTAAATCGTCCTTCACCGCCTAATGGTGCCATGCCGAAGTAACTAGTGGGATAATCCCATTTGACCCCAGTGGGATTGGGGCTTAGTATTGGACGAAGTTCGGAAGGATCAATTTGGGAGGTCATGCAATGGCTACTGCACCACGGATGCTGGACAGCAAAGGGCGTTTGACGCTGGGCAAGGAGCTTGCGAACCAACAGGTATTGATTGAGCAAATTGGTCAGACCGAATACCGCGTTAAGCTCGCAATGTCGATCCCGCTGCAAGAAGCATGGCTCTACCAGAACGAAGAAGCCAAGTCAGCCGTATTCCGAGGCTTGGCTGACGCAGCGGCGGGGCGCTTCAGCGATCCGCCACCAAGTTGGGAAGAAGATGGAAAGTTGCTGGAGGAGCTTGAAGATTGACCAATGTTTAACCCCGTATGGTTGCCCGACGCACGAAAGACTTATGATGATTTGAGTGCTAAAGCGAAGGCGAGCGTGGCGGCTCGCAAGAAAACCGGCAAGACAAAGTCGACAAAAGATGAAGGGTTATTCAAGCAAGTTAGGAAAACCATTGATTTCCTGTTGAACAATCCTAAACATCCAAGCCTCAACACGCACGAATATGATTCGCTCGAACATCCGTACGACAAGAGCAAGAAAGTATTTGAGGCATACGTGCAGAATAATACTCCGGGCGCCTATCGACTCTTCTGGTGCTATGGTCCAAAAGAGAATGAGATTTCTTTGATCGCGATTACGTCTCACCCCTAGGTTGACGCAAGCTTGGATCGAGGTTACGATCTTTGCGCGCAAAGATCGTAACCTCGATCCAAGCTGCCGGCGATTTCCAAGTGCCCTGCGTATTTCTGCGATACGCGGGGCAATTTCATTTCAACAGGGCGTGTTCACTATCTAAGGCTGAAGTCTGCTCGGCTCGTCTCCGCGTTCTCGCCGACGCCACATCTTCTCGCCGCGTTGCCAAACCACATCGTTGCCAGTCAGCTTGCGGAACTCACTGAGCACCTTTCGATCGATCGACTGGCCGCCAGCGTCGTTGTAGTAGGTGTATGACCTGCCGAATCGCTTCTCGATTTGGCCAATTACGTCTATCTGATAAAGCTCGCCAGTGCGATGCACCTCATCTAGCATCCACTGCGCCACGTCTTTCGCGGTAGTGCATCATTCCTTCTGTAAACGCGTGGCAGCCAGCATTGCTGTCATTCGCGCGTGAAGTGATCTTGGAAAGGGCGGGCCATACGCGGTTTTCTTTGGGAATTACCACACCCCCAAGGAGACACGCCCATGACCCACTGTAGCGGCCCAGGGAATCGTCAGTGGACAGGTGTGAGGTGTTTAGCGTTAGCGTTTAGGCGGTTTGCACAAGCAGGGCAGCGGCGTCGCTGATGTCGGCGCGGCACGCTTGCTGATAATTCAGTACGGGCGTGCGAAACGAGCCTCTCACATGCACGGTATCGGGGACGAGCGCGCATTTTCAGCGCAATCGCTTACCGCAAAGGACGCTTACGCCGCGCGGCGGAGCGTGACGACCGGCAGGTGTTTTCCCCCGCCGAGAAACTCGATTTCGAGTTCCAGCCGCGCGCCAGGCCGGCCGCGCGTCAAAGCCCAGGGCCTTGCGCATGGCGCGCCGCGGGGCCAGCGCGTGCGGGGCTCAAAGCGCGGGCGTCGATGCGCCGGGAAACGCCGATAGTAGACCTCGTCGGGCGTGCGTCCGCCGAGCGCCACGTGGGGCCGATGCGCGTTGTACCACTCGATGAAGAAACGAACCTCGCGCTGGAACATCTCGCGCACGAGCGGCACCAATAAAAGCCGCCGCGGACAAGATTCTTTGAACGTGCGAATGAACCGTTCGACCACGGCGATGCTTCCATGCTGGCCGACCGCTCCGTAGCGCGGTCGAATCTTGTTTCGCCGGCACCAGCGGCGAAAGCCGCGGCAGTCGAACTGCATGCCCCGGTCGCAGATGACGTATTTCGGCGCGGTGCCAACACGACTGACCGTGCGTCCAAGAATGGCACACACCGCCTCCGCGCTCGGCTGATTGTAGAACGTGCTCACGCCCAGCGCGCGGCGCGAAGCATGATCGACCACGGCGGCGACCCAATAGCAAAAGGGCCAGCACTGCGGCAGCGCGAACGGCAACCAGGTCGTCCAGAAGCCCGAGACGAGCGGCACGATCGTCAGATCGACGTGCCAGACATGATTCAGCCGCTTGGCCGTCACGACGCGCGGCCTCACCTGTTCGACCTTCGGCGCCGGCCGGGGCGCACAGCGAGGCTTTTCACGCAACATCCGCGCCACGGTGGTCGCGCCCAAGTGTAAGCCGGCCCGCGCCAAGGTCTCGGCGACCTTCCGCCTGCCCAGCGTGGGGCAAAGCGTTTTCAAGCACCGCACGAGATAGCCCACGAACTGAGGGAACTTATTCACCGGCTCTCCCAATTGCACGAGCGCGCCAGGACCTTCTTCGTCAACCCGTCTCAGCCACTGAGAGACGGTGTGTGAGGAGACTTGAAACACCTGCGCCGTCTGTTCGAGCGACCACCCTTCGGCCGCCTTGAGTTCCAGAATCCGCATCCGCTCAATGGGCGCATAGCGCGGCCGCCGCGCCGGCGGGATGCGCGCCATCCGCGCGTCCTTGATGGCTTGCGCCTCGCGCGACAGGGCCAACTGCTGCCGCAGCCGTTCATTCTTCACCCGCCGGCGCACGCGGGGATCAAGACTCGTCACCGCGCGGCCCCGCGCCTGCACGATCGCAAAATGCGCCAGCGCCATCACGTGCAGCACCGCGGAACGCACGGCGTTGTTCCAGCCGCGCGGGAGTTCCAACCATCGAGCAGACATCGGATGGCCCTCCAGGTGGTCACGGCGCGCCGCTGCGCAGCGGTTGCGATTCTACTCTGCGCCCCACGAGAAAGCGGCCTGCGTTGGCGCCCCCCTTGTTCGACTGTTCGACCAGTGGGGAGACGTGTCACCCCAAGCTGCGCTCCTTGTGCCTGTTGCCGCGCGGTTTTTCGTTGAAAAATTCTCCGGGCACTTGGTAGATACCAGGCGCGCGGCGTTGGGGACCCCACCCCCTACCCCCGTCCCCTCGTCGGCGCGCGCTGGATGCCGCGCTCTCCGATTCGTTTGCATCGCGCCAAAACACGGCGCGCGACCGACAGCGCACTCGCGATGATCGCAGTCGCGCGCAGCGCATCGCTGACAGGCGTCAAACGCCTGCAAAACAGCGATCAAACAACAAACAAACAACTCACCAAGAATACGCAAATAAGTGCGCGAGCGGCGTGCGCGCACGTACGCGCGCGAGGAAAATATTTCTTCACCTTGCAGGTGAATAACTTGCGACGCGACTTTGCAGATTTCGTTTGACGAATGCTGGTCGCTCGCCGATTATTCCCGCAGTCGCGCACTCTGCGCGCAACAAAAACGGCCCGAGCAAGTGCTGTAACACTCGCCCGAGCCTAAACACGACAACCCTTACTAGGAGAGTTGCCATGTCTACGTGCCGATTCTACGGCTGTGCGCAAGACGCTGCTACCCGCATTCTCGCTGCCTTCCGGGCGGGTGAACTACCGAAGGCACTGGCCCCGATCTTCATTCGCCGCCGTGATGGCGTGCCATGCCGCGCATGGTCGTGGGCGAATCAAGTGCTGGTCGCCTTGCACGGCTACAGCGATGCCCGTGGCTTCCGCCAATGGGAGCAAGTCGGCCGGCACGTGCGGAAGGGGCAGCACGGGTTCCCGATCCTTGTGCCTTGCACGAAGCGCTTCGAGACGACCGACCGCGAGACGGGCGAAACGTCGCAGCGTACCACCCTCTATGGGTTCAAGTCGGCCATCGTCTTCGGCTTGTCGCAGACTGAAGGGGCGGAATTGCCGCCCGCCGATCCGGTCGCCTTGGCTTGGATCGAGTCGCTGCCGTTGTTCGACGTGGCTCGCGCGTGGGGTCTGACCGTCGAGACGTACAGCGGGCGAGCTGGTGCTTCTCTTGGCCGGTATCGCCACGGGCAAGGCATCGCACTAGGCGTTGAAAACCTTTCCACGTGGGCACACGAGCTAATCCACGCGGCCGATGATCGTCTCGGCCAGCTTGTCGAACATGGCCAGCACTGGCGCAGCGAGACGGTAGCCGAACTAGGCGGGGCCATCGTGCTGGAGATTCTCGGCCACGACACGGCCGCCGATCGTGGTGGCTGCTGGGAGTACGTTTCGGCCTACGCTCGTGATGCTGGGCTAGACCCTCTTGTCGCCTGCCAGCGAGCGCTAAAGCGCACGTGCGACGCCGTGGCGCTCATTCTCTCGACAGCCGAGCAATTGGCCACGGTCGAGACTGCCGCCGCCTAACTCGCGATGCCGGCCGCCCGAGGTGCGTCCTGCGCCTGCGGGCGAGCCGGCTTTCTCATTCATTCACCCCTAGTTGGGAGCTACTTCCGTGCAACTTCACGAACAATACCGACCCCGTACGTGGGCCGACGTAGTAGGCCAAGACAAAGCCGTCTCGACGATCAAGCGCATCGCCGCACGTGGGCTCGCTGGTCGATCCTACTGGCTGAGTGGTCAATCTGGCACGGGCAAGACAACCCTTGCTCACCTGATTGCTGCCGACGTGGCTGACGATTGGTGTACCGAAGAGCTAGACGCCACCGATTGCACGGCATCACGACTTCGCACGCTCGAAGACAGTCTGCGCACACGTGGGCTCGGCAAGGGCGGGCGAGCCGTCATCGTCAACGAAGCGCACGGTCTGCGCAAGGATGCCATCCGCCAATTGCTCGTGCTGTTGGAGCGTGTGCCAGCGCACGTGGTCTGGATATTCACGACGACGAACGACGGGCAAGACTCGCTCTTCGACGATTACGACGACGCTGGCCCCCTCTTGAGCCGTTGCGTGCGCATCGAGCTATCCCGCCGAGACTTGGCCAAGCCGTTCGCCGAGCGAGCCCGCATGATCGCACAAGCCGAAGGGCTCGACGGCAAGCCGATCGACGCCTACGTCAAGCTGGCCCAGAAGCACCGCAACAATCTGCGCGCCATGCTGCAAGAGATTGAGGCCGGCGGCATGGCCGACTGACTCATGCGCCGGCCGGCGCCGATCGTCGAGAAGTGTAAAGGGTCAATCTCCTCGGCGATCGGCCGCCGCCGGCCACGCAATTCAATGACTTGCGACGAGCAAAAACCGTCAAGGGTCGAGTTTAGTTGAACCCTTACACCCACTGCCGAAAGGCCATGATGAAACACGTTGCAATCTACAGCCGCGTCAGCACGAAACAGCAAGACCAGCGCAGTCAGGAACCCGACTTGAAGCGCTGGGCCGAGCATCAAGACGAGCCGGTTGTCTGGTATCAGGACAGCTTCACGGGGCGCTCGATGGAACGGCCCGACATCACGCGCCTGCTGGCCAACGCCGCCAGTGGCCAGGTATCGAAGATCGTTATCTGGCGCCTCGATCGACTGGGGCGCACGGCGAGTGGCCTGACCGCTTTGTTCGATGAATTGGCCGCCTGGAAGGTCGATCTCGTCTCGCTCCGCGACGGCCTCGACCTCGGGACACCCGCCGGCCGCCTCATGGCCAACGTGCTGGCCAGCGTCGCGGCCTACGAAACCGAAGTCCGCGCCGAGCGCGTATTGGCAGGGCAAACTGCCGCCAGAGCCGCCGGCAAGCGCTGGGGCGGCTCGAAGCCCGGTCGAAGTCTCAAGACCAGGGCCACGCGAGAACAAGCGGCGACAGCGCGCCGACTCCACCAGGAGGGACAGAAGATCGCCGCCATCGCCCGCGCCGTGGGCCTCAGCCGACCGACGGTTTATAGCCTTTTGCGAGAGTCCACCAACTAGGCCAATGAGGTAACGAAGCACCACAATTCGATGCGAACCCACGAGGTGGCGGAGGTCTCCTGGATCTACATCGTCGCGCCTCGATAGGATGAAGGCGGCGGCAGAGCCAACTTTGGTGTCAGTGTTGCAAGAAGGATCGACTCCGATGGATTGGGATATCGAGACTACTTCTGTGGTCATCTTGGGCGCCGGTTTCTCCGCCGCCGCTACCGACGGTCGCATGCCCTTGATGACGGGCTATTTCGATCGTCTGACAAAGGAAGAGTTTCCCGAGCTATTCGAGTATGTGACCGAGGTGGGTTGCAGCCAGAAGTGCGAGCGAATCGCGCAAGCAAACGTTGAACGCGTGTTGGTCGCTCTTGAACAGATTAAGTCTGCCCCGATGCGGCTTCTTGAAGGATGGCTTGGCGGGCCGAAGAGAAATTGCGAGGTCATTCGCGAACAACTCGCATACTATACGCTGTCGCGATTATGCGATTCGTTGCAGGTTTCCAACGATAACTGGGCGGCCGAGCTGCTCGCTGATTGCGGTCCTGCCACGACGGTAATCTCAATGAACTACGACACGATCGCGGAGATGATCCTGTCGAACAGACACGGCTTGCAACATGGCAGCCGGTCGCCGACTTGCCCGCACTGTAAGATGCGCTCGCTCTTGCACCGTGCTTGCTCGTGTGATGGGCGTGAGTCACTCGCCGACGACAGTTGGCAAGGATCAATCATCAAGCCGCACGGTTCAATAGCGTGGCGACGCTGCCTTAACAACTCATGTTGCTCGTATCAGTGTCTTGTGGCGGACGAACAATGCCGGCCATTTAAGCCATCCCATTGTCGTCACTGCTACGGCAAATGCTCCCCTGTTCTGGTCATGCCAACCATGAGCAAGAACCTAGAGGATCTACCAGAAATCGCCACGATGTGGCAGGCTGCCCGTCTGGCCATGAGCAAGGCGGAATCATTGCTGCTCTTCGGTTTCTCGCTGCCGACGAGCGATGAACTGCTTGTCCAGTTGATACGCTCGTCATGTGCAGATGGGAAGTGCCTGAAGCGTGTTGCTGCCATCGATCTCGATCCCGAAGGCGTGTTGGACCGATTTCAGTCATGTCTTCCGGTCGGTCAGAAAGTTGATACCACGGCCTTACCTGTCGAGCGAGGTCACCGGCCAATCTGGCTCAAGGGTGAGCGAATCGACGGTTCTCTGGTGCAACCCGACGCGTCGAGTGACGCGAGCTGATCGCTGGCAGTGTTGCGCTTCCCGAGCCGACCACCAAGCAAGAGGCCGCCTTCGCGGACACCGCGAAGGAACTCGACGAATTGCGAGTTCGATGGCTCAATCCCCCCGAATGGACGCGCGAAGAGGTGCTGGAGTTCCCTGGCTCGGTCGATGGCCCGTGGGCTCGCTATGTTCATAAGCCCGACAGCAAGGGGATCGGCATCGTCCGCTACCGTCTACCGGCGGAAACCGAACATCGGCTCCCGAGCGTGGCAAAAGCCCCATGTAGGGCAGACTCGTAGGGCACCGGTCATCAGGCCGGACACAAGGCTTTTGGTCACAGTGTTTTAGTGCGTGCGTTCTGGGTAGGTGCAGACGCGCAGCAAGCGTGACATACTGGCCGAAGTATCTAATGTCGGCCTATGCGAGCGCCAGCTACCTTCGTCTCGTGATGCGGAACACCTGGAATACTTGGAACACCTTTCCGTGATAGCGCTGGAAGCCGTAATGCCGCCACCGAAAACAGTTCCAAGTGTTCCGCGCCCTCCACTGAGCCGCAAGTAATTCAGCTGCACCAGCCGGGGAAGAACTTCTATAGGACTTCGACCGCTGTGGCCTCGGCAGGAACCAGCTAGCTGGTCTACCCGGCGCTATCGAGCAAGCGTAGCCCCTGGTACCGGACGCCATTGCTCTTGCGCTTCTTTAAGCGACGTGTAGTCAGATTCGAGCCGAACTTCGTCAAGCTCATGGGCGTCTGCTTCGTCTGCGCGCACCAGGTCGTGTAGGCAGCGTAGAGTTCGCTCGACTTGATCGTCGCGGCCTTGTCGGCCATGCAGACTTCGCTGAGGAAGGCCCCGATGACGTCCATCTCGTGGCGGTAGCTCGCCGTGGCGGTCTTCACCGTCTGCGGTTCGGCCAAGCCCTCGTGCTGCCACGCGAGACAGCCCTCGACCGCCCACGCCAGAATCCCTGGCCACTCCACTTTGAGCTTCTCGGGCAGGTCCTTGTCCTGCATCTCGTCGGAGATGCGCGTCTTGAACTCGATCAGCTTGACGCGTCGCCACATACCGTGATCGGTTCCACGAATCTCGGGTTTGTGATTTGCCGTGAGCCAGATGGTGTGGGTAGGCTGAAATTCGATGTTGTCCTGGCACACCTTTCGGGCTCGCATGGGGTCGCCCCCTGTTAGCGACTTGACGAGTGCTTCGGCGAGCCGATCGCCCTCTTCTGCTTCCATGCACGAAACGAACCGCCGCAGTTGAAGGTCGGCCCGCTCTGTAGGATGTGAGTCGTACTTCTTGGCAATCAGCAGGTGGGGAGAAGCGGTCATTGCGTAGTCCGATCCCATCATCTTCACGATGGTGTTAATGAGCGTCGATTTTCCGTTCGAGCCCACACCGTGCAGGATGAACAAGACGTGCTCTTGTGCGACGCCCGTCAGCGAGTACCCGATAGCCCTCTGGAGGTAGGCGATCGTCTCGGCGTCGAGGATGGAGGAGAGAAATGCTTTCCACTGGGGACACTGCGCGGTCCGATCGAATTCGACTGGGCACATTTGGGTGAGATAGTCGCCTCGCTGATGAGGACGCAACTCGCAGCTCCGCAAGTCGATCGTACCGTTGGCGACATTGAGCAACCACGGTTGCTGGTCCAACTGTTCCGGCCGCACAGGAATGCCAGGCTCGCTTTTCGCCAGGTTGAGCATGGCCGCGATGCCGCGCGCCGACTCGGTCGACTTGATGAAGGCGAGGCACTTGGCGTGGTTCATATTCGGTTCGTTTGCCGACGCCTTGTATTGCTCGCGCAGATGCTTGCAAACGCACTTCGCCAGCGAGTCGACGCGTCGTTCGCGATCCACCGACCAACGTGTACCATCCCATACGTACCACGATTGCAGCGAGTCGCACCACCGCACGTCCGAACCATGCAGCGAAGCGAACCGGATGCCATTGGCCAAGTCAGACTGTCCCTCGAAGCTGCTGACATGAGATGGCGCCGCCGAGGTCTCGACTTCGACTACATAGTTCATGGGTGTGGAGCACATGGGTTGCCGCTTCCAGGGGTAGTATGCACGCGTAGTAAGTAACGCACGCTCGATTGTTGCCTGTCCGTAGGTCCGTCCATCGGCGAAATGCGGCTCGTCCCACTTCGGTCGCATCAGGCCAGAGGACCGAAACAGGACGTCAATTCGAGCTATGTCAGGGCCGGTCCAGAATGCCAGTAGGCCCACGAGGGCGAGGTCCGCCTCGCTGTGGCCGCCGTTCCCTGGCGTCGCGTAGGCGGAGGTGTCGCCGCCGTAGAGCTGGCGGAACTTCTGGCCGTTGGCTGCGGTCATGGCGCGATGCAGAATCACTTCGTCCGAGGCTAAGACGACCGGCGTTTTGTTGCTCATTTCGGTGGTGGTGACATCATGCTGACGAGCAGGACGAATCTGGTTGAGTAGCTCGAGGAGTTCCGTCTGTCGATCGGCTAGCGCGCCCGGCGTGCCTGGCCACTGACGCCCCGTGACCGTGAAGTACCGTCCGTGCTGATAGACCTCCACACCTAGCTGGTCATTGCGCACGCCGGTCCGCGCGATTGGCAGGTTGCCGAGGCAGAAGAGCTTCAAACCCTTCCCGGACGGCGAGACCTCGGTGTAGGTCGCGAGCTTCTCCACGATCTCAGTGGCGAAAGGCGACAGGTCCCCGTCGTCGCCGATGCAGTCGTCGAGGTCGACGCCGACCAAGCCGCCATCCTCGCGGAAGACGAAGCCGATCCCGCTGAACGCATCAGGCCGGTTTAGCCACTTTTGACGGGCGAACTCGTACGTTGACCAAGTAGCAGGATCGTTCGGCTTCGCCGGCGCGCCGGTGGCCGCGTCGTACGGGACCTTGGTGGGCTTGCCGTTGCGATTGACATATCGCCACAAGACCCATTGACTGAGCGCCTTCAGCTCGGCGGGAATACTCTCCAGGAAGACGTCGAGCATCGTCGGGTCTGCGGCCGATGCGTGGCCGCTCATTGAGGGGAATGGCGGGCTTAAAAACCGGCGCGATCGAGGTCACGGTCAGCAGCGGCGATCTGCTTGGCACGGGCGGCTGGGGGCGTGGCGGGGCGACTGGGGACCAACGAGTCGGAGTGGCCATTCAGGCGGTCGGCGAAGCGCTGGAGGGCTTCAATCGACGTGTATCGCTTGCCGCCGATGAGTGTGGTTTCGAGCCGCACGCCGCGTACGCCACGCAGGCGCCAACGGTGCAAGGTGCTGACGTGGGGATTGCCAGGGAGGCGCCGAGCGGCACCTGGAAAGCTGAGCAATTGCTCTTGGGAGAAATCGATCGACATGCTCTTGGTTCCTCGTAATCGCGAAGGGACGCGAGTGACTACGAGATTCTGAGCATGCAGCTGGACAAAGAAAATTGTGCAGATTTACTTTTATTTACGCGCCTGAGCGCGTTGTTTTTTCTTCGCTGGCCGGCCAGGCTTGCGAGGCGGGATCAGCGGCTCACCATGCTCTTTCGCATAGCGTTGTGATGCTTGCCGGGCGCCACCGATTGAGTTAATTGGCGACTCTTCTAGTCCCAATTTCTGCGCTAGGGACTGGACTTCTGAAACTATCCGATCCCACTTAACACGCTTCTTGTCAAGTCGGTAGCACAACCGGTCTAGAGCTTCGCTGGCCTTGTCCCTTCGCGGGACTTGGGGTTGGCGTGCGATAGGTTCCGGTGTGGGAGGTTCATTTCTTGCCACAGCAAGCTCGAGGAGAAACTGCTCACGGCGCTCTTGATACAAGCGACGGGTTGGAACTAAGATCTTGTCCTTGAAGTACCCGGCGCGCGCGCGGTTTGCCTCTGCCTTTGGGTCGATCCTGAGAAGGGGCGCATGAGTCGCAATGGTCGGCAGAACTTGCTCGATGGCGATTTCTGCCCGGCGTATCAAGGCGTCCTCTAAGCTTTTATCGAACGGCTGAGCGCAGGTCACCCGCTTACCCGCGCGGACACGCAACAACTGATGTTTCGCGTGTCGATCATCGAAGTCGACAATTTCGTCGATCGCATCCTTTACCGTCGGGAACGCGTCAGCCACCCAAGGGTGGTCGGCGACACCGCGACGGTTGTTGGCAGCCAGGTCGTAGTTGATTTTCCGGGCGAGTCCAGCAATTCGCGAACTGTGGAACGCAAGGCTGCGATTTATCTGCACCGCGCGTGCGACTGAGTCGAAGCTAGAAGAACGAGCCGTGTTCATCGGAGACTTTCTTGCAGCCTGTTGGCCACCACGCCAATTTGTGGTTATCCGATTTCAGCCATAACCTGGGCGGCCAGCGTTTGGTTCCGCTCCGCGTACACCTGGGTTACGTCGGCGCGGGAATGCCCCAACACGACTTGGGCCGCTTCCAGTCCAAATCGCTCTCGGACGCTGGTCGCCGCAGAGTGCCGCAACTGATTCGGCGACCATATCTGGCAGCCAGCTTTCCTTGCAGCGGTGTGGATTTGTCTCCGGTAGGCATTGACCGAGTAGCAAAGGTTTCGCCGTCGTGACGGCTGGAAGCAATATTCGGCCTCTCCGCGCAATAAATACGGTCGCAGAATCACCTGCGCCTGAGGTCCGAGGAAGATCACCCGCTCGGTGTCATGGTGCTCGCACTTGTGCGATTCTGGACGGTAAAGCCATATGGCCCCCGTCCTTTCGAGATCGCACGGGCGCATGAGGCAGATTTCGCCCGGCCGACAGCCACTCAGGCGTTGCAGGCGAACCATGTCTGCGGCGACCGTTGGCAACATCAACAGGGTGGCCTCGACGTCTTGCTCGGGAGCGGGCTTCACGGGTTCCGTCTCGCGTGCCTCACTTCGACCGCGTCGCAGGCCCGTCACGGCAGTCAAACCATGATGAACGTGGGTCGGCACGAGTTCCTGCTCGACAGCCCAGCGAAACGCGCGCCGGACGCGGCTCACGTTCTTGTTCAGATATCCGCGGCTATGGCCAGCCTCGATCATCTTCTGGCGCACCGTCTTGAGGGCGAGCGGACCGAATTCCGACGCCGGCGTGTGACCGTACAATTGGCGGACGAACCGAAGCGACACGCGGATGCAGGCGAGTTCATCGGTCGGCTTGCCGTGTTTGACGTAGTAGCCGCTGGCGAACGTCCAGTACGCGGCGATCACCTCGGTGACTGTCACGGCCGACACGTCGACCCGAGGCAAGCAGCGTCCGTTCTGTAGCCACTCGCTGACCACGCGGTCGTATTCGAGTCGGCTGACCTTCGAGCCCCACGGGCCGAGGTAGACGTCCGTGCCATTGAGGGTGACGACGGCCTGTCCACTAGCCTTGTGCTGACGATATTTTGGCAGTGCGGAAACGAGCTTCGGCATGTGCAAATCTCCCAAATGTTCGCAAAACGGTATCTACCGTTTTGCCTCTCGTGGGATCGTTGCACTGCCGAACGTCGGCAGGTAACACAACTTGGTGTTTCAGAACGATTTGAGTAGTGCGGGAAACAGGACTTGAACCTGCACGACCGATAAAGGTCACTAGGCCCTCAACCTAGCGCGTCTGCCAATTCCGCCATTCCCGCGGCGAGCCTTGAAGTGTAGTACCACGCGGGGCAGAGAGTCAACCCGCTCCGCATGGCCGAAATTGGTCTGCCCACGTCACTTTTGTCGTTTCGGCGGCGCGAACTCCTGCGCGACCGCTACCGTCTCTGACGCCGCACGACGAGCAAGGTTCGGTCCTGGCGGGCATCACCTTCCCATTCAACAAGCTGAAGGCGGATCGCTTCGGCCCACTGCAGCGCACTGTCGGCCGAGAATGAGGCGACCAACTCCGCCATGCCCGCATCTCCTAACGGGCAGCCGTTCGCTGAACACAATGATCGGGTCGCCGCCGTGGCGATCACCAGCGTATCGCCAGGCTCGAGCAGGCCGGTCTGGCGTGGAAATACCGCCTCGTCTTCGGCCCCCAGCGGCAAGGCCGGCGTGACCAGCGAGCGCCAACTCCCGTCGCGCGCGATCTGCAGCACGAGCGGATGCCCGGCAAGGGCCCATTCAATCCGGCCGGTTTGTTCGTCGAGCACCAGTTCGACGGCATCGGCGCGCTGATCGCCGGGCGAGGCCAACCACAACGTACGATTGGCGCGCGTGAGCAGCGAGCGAGCGTCGAGCGGGTATTCGGCATGCGTGCGGAACATGGCCCGCACGTTGGCCGCCACCAGCGCCGCGTCGGCTGTCGCCCCGTCGGCCTGCGCCACGACCGCGGCGAAACGGCCGGGGTCGAGCGGCAGCCAATCGTAGAACGTGCCGCTGGCATAGTCATTCGCCTGCGACCAGGCAGCCAGATCCCAGCCTTCGACCAGCGGCGCCACGCGGGGAAGTTGCTGTTGTTGCCAGCGTTCGATGGCGGCCATGTCGCGTCGGCGGCGCATATCGGCGACGCCGGCAGCCAGGAGCATTTCTCGCTCGAGCTCGGCCGCCAGTCGCCCGGCAACGATCTCGACGATGTTCGTCTCTTCGTCGTTAAAACCGCGGGGCACGGACGAAAAGACCCATAGCGTCCCTAACGGAACGGTCGGCGTCGACACCGGCACGCAAACGGCCGCGGGAAAGTCCTCGGGCGCGTTCCAGGGGAGCTGCGTGTGCGAGTCTTCCAGCACGATGGCATGGCCGAGCAGCGCTTCGAGATCGGCCAGGGCGCCATCGAGCTGCCGCGGCGGCGCGGCCAACTTGCGCCGAGGCAGGCCCCAGACGCTGCGCAGCTTGAGCGAGGTGGTATCGGCGTCGAGCAGATACAGCGCCGCGGCCTGGCAGCCCACCGCGCGGGCGCCGCCCGACAGAATGGCCTCGAGCCGCTCGGCGAGATGCTTCTCTTCTTCGCGATGGGGCGTGACGGGCACGCCGGCGGCCAATTCCGCTTCGCGCTGCCAGAGCAGATGCTCCCCCTTCAAGATCTCACCGGTGAGCTGCGTCACGGCGCTCGCCAGCGGCTCGATCGAAGGCAGGTCGTGGCGCACCTTGCGCTCGCGCGCCCAATGCGCCCGCCCTGGATCCAATCTGAAGTGTCCGAGAGAGGCTCCGACGCCCGTTTCTACCGGGGCGGACCATTTCAGCTCTGGATCTTGGACGGGCGCGGGGCCGGGCGCGTAGTGCAGTGCCCAGCCGGTGGCCGCTTCAAAAGCCCGAGACAGGTCGGGCAGTATCTCGAGGGCTGCCACCTCGGAGACCTCCACTTGGGGCGGTTCCTCGGTGTGCAGCCGCAGGTAACTGGGCTTCGGTCGGTTCACGAGTGTCTTCATGCAGGGCAGGACGTGAGGGTTCCGCGTCCTTGCCATGCACGACGACCGAGGATCGTTCTCGCCCGCGCCGCGTGCTCGCCGGGCTCCATAGCCCCGACAGGCTTCGCAGGTGCGAAACTCGACCCAGCATCCGTGACCGGTAGAAATTAACATCGGCCGGTCGCGGCCAAGGGCATGAATCGAATCCGCCTCCACCTTCCACGATTCAGCCGGAGCGCCCCTCGCGACTCGGCGCGTTGCGATGAAGGCCGTTTTCGCCTATCCAACCGGTAACATCATGAACACCCTATCGGTCGTACCCGATGAGGGTTATGGACCGTGCTTCGAGTTGAGAATGAATCGTGTTTCGGAGACTCGGCAGGGCGATTGTCCCCCATTCAAAGGGCTTCACCCCATCACCAGCACTGGCTTCAGTGCTGCTCCGCTGGCCAGGTCGGTGGCGGCTTGGTTGATTTCTTGGAAGGCGTACTTGCGGATCAGGCGGTCGAAGGGGAAGCGGCCTTGTTGCCAGAGTTCCAGCAGGGTTGGGATCATGATGTTTGGCACGCATTCGCCTTCGGTCACGCCGCGGATGGTGCGGCCTTGGCCTAGCGTGTTGATGTCGAGCGAGAATTCCGCGCCCGCCTGGGCCAGGCCGAGGGCCGCGCAGGTGCCTGGTGGGGCAAGACAATCGACCGCCTGACGCATCACCTGCGGCGCGGCGGTGGTGTCGATCGTGAAGTTGGCGCCGCGGCCGCCGGTTAGCTTGCGGATCGCGTTTACCGGGTCGCTCGTCGTGTTGTGGATGGTGTGCGTGGCTCCCAGTTCGCGGGCCAGCTCGAGGCGGATTTCGCGGCGGTCGATGGCGATGATCGTGGTGCAGCCGACGAGCTTGGCCGCCATGATGGCCGACAATCCCACGGTGCCGGCGCCGAAGATGGCGATGCTCGCGCCGGGCTTGGGTCGCAGGGCATTCATCACGGTGCCTGCGCCGGTGGGGACGCCGCAGCCGAGGGGTCCCAACAGTTCGAGAGGCAGATCGCGCGGGACGCGGATGGCGTTGCGCTCGTGGGCCAAGGCGTGCGTGGCGAAGGAGGACTGGCCGAAGAAGGAGCCGTGGACCTTTTTCTCGCCGGCGCGGAGCGTGGCGGAGCCGTCCGGGCGGCGGAGGCCGATGTTCAGCCGCAGGAACTGGTCGCAGTAGACCTGCATGCCCGACTGGCAGTTGCCGCACGCGCCGCAGCTCAGCGGCACGAGGACGACGTGATCGCCGACGGCCAGGTTTTTTACTTTTCCCCCCGTGCGTTCCACGATGCCGGCCCCCTCGTGGCCGAGGACGATGGGAAGAGGCAGCGGCAGGTACTGATCGCGGATCGAGAGATCAGTGTGGCAGACGCCCGTGGCCACGATGCGGACGAGCACCTCGTCGTCGCGCGGCTCGTCGAGCTCGAGGGGCTCGAGCGACCAGGGACCACCTTTTTCGCGGACAACGGCGGCGGTAACAGGGGGCATAGTGGTCAGGGGTCAGGGGTCAGGGAGGGATTCCGGCTGGGATGGTTTTCATCCGCAGATTTCGTGGATTTGTTTTTCGTTGTGCCGTGTCGATGGTTGAATCACGTGGTCACCCGTCCTCTTGTTGCTGCGCAACACCGACCATTTTGCGATTCGATGCTGCGCGTCTGTCTGAAGCTTGCTCCGCAAAATGATCGGTGCTACCCGCTACCTGCTTCTTTTTACTGCCCACTGACCACTACCTCTTCTATTCCCGTTCGAGATAGAAGTAAAAGTGCTTGCCGTTATCGAAGACCTGTTCTTTGCCGTCCATGATGCCCATGACGGTGTGGTCGTCGATTTTACGAAAGTGGTCGAAGACGGGCTGACCGTCGTAGACCATGCAGGCTGAAGTCTTGCCGCGAAACTCGATCATCCACAAGCTGGCTTCCCCCTTCATGGCCTGATTCGAGTAGAGTTGGCCTTCGTCATTGCGGCACATCAGCGGCTTGACGTCGAGTCGCGAGTGGAAGGTCTTGCCGTGCCACTGGAGGGCCTTGAGGGCGAGACTCCCCTTGTGGCCCGTCTTGAGCTCGCCCCCCTTCCACGCGCCGAAGAGTTGCTCGCACGAGATGGGCTCGAGCGTGTCGAAGTAGGCGTCGAGCCGCGCCGTGTCGAGGGGACCGGGATCGTCGCGAAATTTTTCGAATTGCGCTCGGGCATCGGCACTGGACATATTCTGCTTCCCTCGCTCGAAGTGTTTCCCCACGGGATATAGCGGGCCTCATTATCGGGGGTGGCGAGAAGCGGTGTCCACTAGCAGGCCGGGAAAGTATTCCTCGGCCTGTGCAGATCGCAGCAGGATGCGATCCCAAAATCGCGACGTCCGTTGTGATTTTGGGAGCCGTGAGCAGCTTTGCTGTGAACTTGGCGAGGGGGAAGAATGCCACGAGGACATTTTTTCCCAGGCTGCTAGCTACGCCAGGGTGCGAGGACTCGCAAGCGCGGTTCGCGCAGGTACCGATCTTCAGGCGTGTTCTTACACCCTGCGGCCAGAAAGTTTTTTTCCGCCCAGGCTGTAAGCCACGGCTTTCGGGCCGGTAGTTCCAGGCGAGGGACAACGACCCAAGACGATCAGCACAAGGAACTGGCCATGTACCTCTCGACCATCACCTTCGTCCACGTCGCCGTCAGTCTGTTCGCGATCGGGGCCGGTTTCGTCGTCGTGCATGGTTTTTTGAAAGGTCGCCGGCTCGATGGATGGAACGCCGCTTTCCTGGGAACCACGATCGCCACGAGTGCCTCGGGCTATCTATTCCCGTTCGAGAAGTTGCTCCCCTCGCACGCCCTGGGAGCGATTTCGCTCGTGGTGCTGGGCGTGGCGGTGTACGCCCGATATGGGCGGCATCTGGCAGGCCGCTGGAGCACGACCTATGTCGTGACGGCGCTGGCCGCATTCTACCTGAACTTTTTCGTGCTGGTGGTGCAATCGTTCTTGAAGGTGCCGGCGCTGCGGGCATTGGCCCCCACGCAGACGGAGGCCCCCTTCGCGGTGGCGCAGCTTGTGGTGCTGGTGGCGTTCGTGGCGATGGGGTACTTCGCGACGAGTCGTCAAGGAATGGAGGCGCGTTTTGCAAGAGGGCAGTTCGATTGAGTGGCTCGATCCACAGAGCGAGAAAACACCGTCGACAATGCGATCATGATCGTGAAGGCAATCCAGAAGAGAAAGACGACAAACGGCCGCACCGTGACCTTGCCGCCACGAAAATAGACAAAGTCCGCGAAGTCTGGGCCGATCTCTCCGAGGCAATAGACAGGAGTCTCTGCGACGCGATACACGGCCGTCATTGTAGGTTGGAGCACATCCGGCAATTTGAGAATGGGTAGTTCTCGAGGCTCGTGACCTATTGTGGCGAATGACCAGCCTGGAATGCCAATGTTCTAGAAGAGCATGATCAGATAGTTCGAAAGGGCAAAGGCCGCCGGCACGTCGTTGCGCACGCCAGGGTTGGGGATATAGGTGAGCGTTGGCTGGTAAATCGCTCCGTCCCAGAGGTTGAACTGGTAGTAGGCCTGCAGCATGAGCTCGTTCGAGCGTAGCTCCTGCGAGCCGTTGCTCGCTGGTGGGCCGGGAAAGAAGAATGACCCGGCGGTGGGCTCATTGTTGAGGAACGCCCAGGCCATGCCGATGCCCTGCGAGTCCTTCGGCCGGCCGCGCACGAGGCCGAAGGCGGTGAAGCCGCAGCCAACGTACTTGCGCACCAGCAGCGCATCGGAGTTGTTCGCACCAAGTTGCATGAAGCCGGAGATGCCGCTGTTGTCGCGGCCCGGATGGCGAAACCAGAGACGTTGCGAGGCGAACATGTAGGCGCCGCCATCGCCGTCGACCTCGTCGCCGCTGGGGGTCGAAAGTTGACCGCTTTGCCCCCAAAGGCCGACGCCGACCTTGCCCGGTTTCTCTAGCGGTCCGCACATCCACGTCGTGCCGATTTCGCCGATGTGGAAGTAATTGCCATTGAAGAGCGGGCCGCGCATCCCCATGTCATGCCCGTGCGCATTGTTGCCGTCGAAGAAGCCGTACGAAATGTACGCGTGCTCCGTCGGCAGCAGTGTCATCGAGATGCCGGTCGAAGAATCGTAGTAGCCGGGCAAGCGGCCGAGCATCGTGGGGTTCACGAAGATTGGCGTGTAGATCAAGCTCGTGACGGCGGGAATGTTGTACGCGGCGTCATGCACCGGCACGCCGGCGAGCACGTTGCCGAAGTCGTACGAGGGGACCGATTTTCCGAGGCGCGTGATGAGCTTGCCGTCGAACCATTCCTGCCGCCACCAGAGCTGATACAGCTCGGTGCGATTCAGCGGCGGCGAGGACTGAATGCCGTCGAAGCCCTGCACCGTTCCGGCGAGCGAATTCGTGGGCTGGCCCGTGAAATCGAGAAACTGCGTGCCGAACGAACAGCCGTGCCATCCCCAGCGTTTTCCGGCGTCGAGCGAGAGGTCGGCCACGATAAGGTTGTTGAGCCCCCATTGCCCCGGCTCGACACCACCGCTGAGAACGCCGCTGGCATCGCCGACCCAGACGCCGCCGAGGCGCAGGCCGGAGTCTTCGCTGAGGCCGAGCAACCGGCCGAGCTTGCCGGTGCCTACGTTGATGTTCACGGCGGCGGGGTTGCCCGACACGCCGAGGTGATAGGGCACTTCGGCACCGGCACGGTCGCGCTCGCTTAGTGGAGCTTGTCGTCCGCCATCGCCACCACCGCGCGGCGCGGATTCGAATTGGAAATCTTCCGCGGCCGGGTTGGTCTCTTCGGCAGCGAGGCGAAAGGTGGAAGGAGGATCATCATTCTGCAATTGGATCTGGGCAGCGTGTTGACTGCTCGCGCGTTCTTCGCCCCAGGCCGCCGTGCTGAATGACAACAGCAGCCCAAGCGTCGCGCTACAGAGTGCGCCACGCGCAAGGTGACCCAAGCGGCACGGTGTGCGGAGTGACCGTAACAAGCGGGTAATGGGGTGAGAGCGACGGGCGGGGGATAGCGGCAACCGCGACCAATAAAACAAGTTGCGCCAGTTATGAGCTTCGACTGGTGGCGCCTTACCCCTTGAAAGATTGGTGCTGCGGGCAATTCGCCAGTTGACGTCTAGCCAATTTATGCACGCTTGTGCGGCCAAAGATTCGGAATCCCTCTCAAGGGGTGTGCTAGTTTTGATTGCTGTCCGCGAGACGATCGTCGCAGACGGCATACGCCATCGCCGGTTCTTCGAGCCGGCCATCTACCGCATACCCCAACCGCACTGGAGCTTTCATGAGCTGCTCCGTCCATGCCATTCGTGGTTCGTTTTTCGACCTCGTGGGCGATCCCTGGAAGCACCTTGGCGCGGAGCATGAGGCTGCCCGATTCATTCGCGATGGTTTGCTGGTCGTCGAGAATGGCCTGATCAAGGACTTCGGTCCCTCTAGCGAGCTCTCGTCGCGCTACCCGGGCATTCCGACCACGGAGATTCGCGGCCGGTTGATCATGCCGGGCTTTATTGACGGACACATTCACTTCCCGCAGACACGTGCCTTGGGTGCGTACGGCGCACAGTTGCTCGGCTGGCTGCAGGAATCGATCTTCCCGGAAGAGGCGAAGTACCAGGATCGCAACTACTCGCGCCATGCGGCCAAGCGCTTCTTCGACGCTCTGTTGGCGGGTGGCACGACGACCGCTCAGGTTTTTACCACGGCTTGCCCGGTGCCGACGGAAGAGCTCTTCGAAGAAGCCACGCGGCGCAACATCCGCGTGATCGCCGGCCTGACCGGTATCGATCGCTTCGCCCCGGAAGGTTCGACGATCACCCCCGAAGATTTCTATCTCGAATCGAAGCGTTTGATCGAGCAGTATCACCGCAAGGGTCGCAACCTGTATGCGATCACGCCGCGCTTCGCCGTGGGTTGCACCACCGAGATGATGGAAAGCTGTCGCCGGCTGAAGGAAGAGTTCAACGACTGCTGGATCAACACCCACATCTCGGAGAATCCCTCGGAGATTCGCACCTGTCACCAGTACTATCCCGAGTGCAGCGATTACACCGCCGTCCATGAGCTGCACGGGCTGTTGGGTCCGAAGTTCACGGCCGGTCACGGCGTGTGGCTCTCGGACGACGAGTTCCGTCGCTTCTCAAAGGCGGGCGCCGCGGTCTCGTTCTGCCCACTCTCGAATCTGTTCTTGGGCTCAGGCCTGTTCCGCATTGGCCGCGCCATGGATCCGCAACATCGTGTGCGCGTGAGCCTGGGGAGCGACGTCGGTGGCGGCAACGCCTTCAGCCTGATTCGCGTCATGGAAGAGGCCTACAAGGTCGGCATGTGCAACAACACGATGCTCGACGGCTCGGTCAATCCGCGCGAGCAGAATTCGGCCGAAGCGGAGCGCAGTAAGCTCAGCTCGTATCGTGCCTTTTACCTGGCCACGCTGGGTGGGGCCGAGTCACTGTACCTGGACGACATCCTGGGCAACTTCAACCCGGGCAAGGAAGCCGACTTCGTCGCGCTCGACTGCAATGCCGGTCAATTGGCGATGGAGTGGCATCAGTCGCTCGTGGCCGAAGCCACCCCGGCTAATGTCCACGAGGCAGCCAAGCTGCTTTTCGGCGTGATGGCCATCGGCGACGATCGCAACATCGACGAGACGTGGATCGCCGGCGAGCGGCTGTACAAGAAGGGCGCTGCGCAGCAACAGGCGAACGGCACCGTGCCGTACGACTTCGGTGTGTTTGATAACGAAGAGTCGTACGTCGGTCCCGCGACGGTCGTCTCGCACTAACAGGCTGCTGAAAAAGGTCCGTCGTGGCCTTTTTCAGCCTCGCGAAGTGCGGAGTTGAACTCCGCACCGCTCGCAAAATAACGACTTCCGTCGCTATTTTGTGATCGCATCCAGGCGATCCTAGCAGGCTGCTGACTTTTTCAGCAGCCTGATAAACCGCAGGTCCTGGCCACAGGACAGAGGAGTTTGCGATGGAAGTTTGTACTGCCCGCGCTTCGGCGGCCGTGGTTCAGCGTGTGCCGCTGTCGGCCATCGAAGGCTTCGTCCAGTGGCAGCGCGGCGTCACGGAAGAAGTTGAGAAGTTTCCCGGCTACGACGGAACGGATATCTATCCACCCATGGGAGGCGGCGAGGGAGATTGGGTCACGCTGCTCCATTTCGAGGATCACGAATCGCTCGAGAAATGGCTCGACTCGCCGGAGCGGGCGCGATGGGTCGAAAAACTGCGCGCCACGGTGGGCGACTTCGAGCTGAAGAAGCTCGAGGGTGGTTTTGCCGAGTGGTTTCGCGGGGCAACGGCCGCCGCGGGCAAGTCGCCCCCCGGCTGGAAGATGGCCCTCACCGTGCTGTTCGGTCTTTATCCGACGGTGATGCTGCTGACGATCTTCGTGACGCCTTACGTCTCGTCGCTGGGAATGGCCTTTTCCATGCTCGTGGGCAATGCGCTGAGCGTGTCGCTGCTGCAATGGTTGATCATGCCGACACTCACTCGGCTGCTCATCCCCTGGCTCGAAGCCGATCCGCAGCGCGGCAGGCTCCTGACGTACGCGGGACTCGTCGGACTCGTCTCGCTGCTGTTTGTCATGGGGTTCTTGTTCCGCCCCGTGACGGGATAGGTTTCGTCAGCTTTTGTGCCGAGCGTTCCTCCTCGGCCAATCGCACGCCATAGATCCTGTCATGTTCTGCGTACTGTATGCGCACAAACGGTGCATAGAAGCTGTGCCCCCGGTGTAAATCCTTTGAAACGCGGAGCTTTGAAACTGGACTTCTGCGTCAGCCTTCGTCACAATCCGACGCGATTTGCGTATGGAGTCCACCACGAGGGGGCAGCCGATGGCCAAAGAGCCGCTGACGATTTTTTCTACCCGGATCGATCCGCGGAGCATCGTCGAGAGCATGCGGCAATATGCCGACGAGATAGAACTGGACGGTGCGCCCGAGGGCTGGCGAACGCTGATTGCTCGTGGTCCACGACGACTGCTGCGCCGCCGGCTCGAATTGACCATTGTCCACGATTCGAACTACTACCTGGGGCCGCGGTGGCCGAATCAGATTGGCGGCTTGTTGCAACACTGTGCGGCACTGGCCGGCGGCGAATTGCGGCCCGAGTTGGGGGAAACGATTCAAAACCTGCGATTCGCCGTGGGGCTGCCGGCGGCGGATCTCGACCTAGCGAGCGACGATCCCCGGCTCGATTGGCTGTTTGCCGTATGCCGTCGCATCGATGGTCTGATCTTTACGCCGACTTCGTTGCGTGATGCCCAAGGTCGCGTGTTTTTCTCGTCTTGTGAGCCAGCGGATCGATCTGCCCGTCTGCCATCGATTTCCGTCGATGACTCCGCACCGGCGATGGCTGACGAGTCGGAGAACGACGAGCCTGCTCCCCCCTCTCCGCAACGAGTCGCGCAGCGTGCGCTCGTTCTTTGTGCTTTGGCGAATCGCGGCTTGATCGAAAATGAATCTGGCTCGAGCAAAGAGTTCGAGGAAGATTGCGAGGCCATGCTCGAATGGCTGGAGGAGCTTGCACTGTTGGAGGAAATCGAGCCCGAGGAACTCGACGTGATGCGATGCCCGCTCGGGGAGATGGATTCGCAAACGATGATTGATGCTATCTGGCGCATCGAAGGGTTGGGCGTATTATTCTGGGCGTTGCACCTGCACGAACTTCCTGCGTACGACGAAACTGTCGTGCCGCTGGAACTGTTTGAAGTGGCCGGCATGTTCGATCCACGACCCGCGCGGCAACTCATCCAGAATGCAAAATTGCGCAGTGCGAACGAACTGGCTGCATATCAGACGCATGCCCTTATGTTCCACTGGCGACTGAGAAACTTCTTCCTGCACCCGGGCCCCGTCGACTTCGTGGAAATGTCCGAGAAAGGCTGGTTTGGTCCTTTCGATATTTCCACCTATCGCATCGTCGGACGCGATCTGGCCATCGGAGAGGTCGGCATCCATGAGGCGAATCCTCAACTGATCAACAAGTGCAATAGTCTTGCCGCAGAGCGCCACCGCGCCATCAATTGGCTCTGCGGCGAAGGCGATCTCTATTCCGAGATCGATACCAGCACGTGAGGGGGCGCTACGCATCGCGGCGGAAGGTCTTTGATCGGGCATGGACGGCGTCTGAGCGGATGTGCCACTCGCGGGGCGTGAAACCTCCGTCGACAAGGCAATCCAAGCCGGCGTGGCGGAACGAGGGGTGCGCGACGAACGAATCGGCGCCGGCGACGAAGGGTAGGATCGTCGTCTGTCCGGCGATCCGGGCGTGGAATTGCTTTTGAGCGCCGTTGGCGGCACGGCTGGCTGGTGGCAGATAAAGCGTTCCCTCCCAGCTCTCTTCGCGAGAGACCGACTCGCGTTCGCTCGAACCCATCCGCGCTTCGATCACGGTGTGGTCGCCGTCGTGGAGCGAAAAGTGTTGCGGGGGCGTCTCGCACAGCTCGATCTGGGCGTGGTGGTAGGGGGTCGAGAACCAGGTCCGCTCCATCGCGGCCAACAGCCGGCGGCTGTTAAAGGCATATGCGAGGTAGACTCCGTCGTCGGTCGCGCCGTCGGGCGAGAGGCTGACTCGCACGGCGATCGACAGCTCGCAGAACTCCAGCCCCAGCCAGCGCAGTCGCGGCACGCTGACGAGCAACTCGGCCTGCCCGGCGTTGATCCAGGGAAACAGCCGCCGCGACCGGAGGTGCTTCGACCAGTATTCGAGATCGCTCGTGCCGACAAGCGTTACTTCGCGCACGTGCTGAATGGTGGCGATGTAGGAGACCTGCTTGGGCGAGGTTTGAACTGGCATAGCGTAGGCGGTTTTCACCAGCGGAGTGGAAGTCGGCACAGCGCCGCAGTGGATCGGCTTAAACTAGTCCTCCGCAGGCGAAGTTGCTAGAACCCTGGATAGCACTTGAGCCACCTATCCTACGGCAGTCCGATGACGACGGCACATCAACATTCCGCGCGCCTGGCGATCATTCCGGCGACGGCCGAGCATCTCGAGCGGTTGATCGAAGGGGAAGCAGCTTTCCACGCCGCTTTCGGCTGGCGCGTGGTCGACGACTACAACGAGTTTCCCGAGGCGTTGGTCTTCTCGCTCAACCATCTCAAGGCCCGACAGGTCGAGGCCCGCTGGTGGACGCAGCTTTTCATCCTGACCGAGACGGCCGAGTTGGTCGGCCTGGGGGGCTACAAGGGCGCCCCGGTCGAGGGCGTCGTCGAGATCGGTTATGCGATTGCCCCCCAATACCGCGAACAGGGGCTGGCGACCGAGGCGGCCCGCGTGCTCATCGCTCGGGCCTTCGCCGAACCGGTGGTGTCGCGCGTCATCGCGCATACCCTGGCCGAGCCGAACGCCTCGAACCGGTTGCTGCAACGCTGTGGGCTCAAACTGGCGGGGGAGATCGTTGATCCCGACGACGGACCGATCTGGCGCTGGGAGATCGATCGGGCAGCCTATAATGGGCTTACCCCCACGCCCGGCCGCAAGGCGAAGTAACCCAGCGCCGCGCCGCGTGCAGGAAATTGACACGCCCGAACCATGCGTATTCTTGTGACCGGCGCCGCCGGATTCATCGGCTTTCATCTCGCGCGGCGTTTGCTCGCGCGCGGCGAGGTGGTGATCGGGCTCGACAATCTCAATCCCTACTACGACGTGCGGTTGAAGGAAGACCGCCTCGCGCAACTTGCGGCGCACGCGGTGTTCGAGTTTCATCGGCTCGACCTGGCCGATCGAGCCGGGATGGAGGATCTGTTTGCCACCGCCAAGATCGAACGCGTCGTCCACCTGGCGGCGCAGGCGGGCGTGCGGCACTCGATCGATCACCCGCACGACTACGTCGAAAGCAACCTTACCGGTTTTCTGCACGTGCTCGAGGGCTGCCGCCGGGCTCGGGTCGAACACCTGGTCTACGCCTCGTCGAGCTCGGTCTACGGCGCGAATACCAAGCTGCCTTACTCGCCGCACGATCGGGTCGATCATCCCGTCAGCCTGTATTCGGCCACGAAACGAGCCAACGAGTTGATGGCCCACTCTTACAGCCATCTCTACCGCATTCCCACGACGGGCCTGCGTTTCTTCACGGTGTATGGTCCCTGGGGAAGGCCCGACATGGCGCTGTTCAGCTTCACGGCGGCCATTCTGGCCGGCCGGCCAATCGAGCTGTTCAACGCGGGACAGATGCGGCGCGACCTCACCTACATCGACGACGCGGTCGAGGCCGTGGCCCGCGTGCTCGACCGGCCAGCCACGCCGGCGGTCGATTGGAATAGCGCGGCGCCCGACCCCGCCACGAGCCACGCGCCTTTTCGACTGTACAACGTGGGCAATCGCCATCCGATCGAATTGCCGGAGATCGTGGCCACGCTCGAAGCGAATCTTGGCCGTCAGGCGATCGTCAAGCTGGCTCCCGCGGCGGCGGGGGACGTGATGGCTACCTGCGCCGATGTCGAGTCGCTGGCGACTGATCTGGGCTACCGGCCGGGTACGCCCTTTGCAGAAGGGGTGCGGCGCTTCGTCGAGTGGTACGTGGAGTATTACCGCGACGGCATTGGCCGCCGAGAAAGTTGAACAGGAGAGCAGGAGATCGACTGACGAACTGGAGCCCAACTCGGCCCGGAGCGCGCCTTACGCCGCCCGCCGCATGGGGGCTGGTTCTTGCCACTCGTGCGCGTCGTTCGCTGGCTGGGGCACGCTGCCCGCCACGATGATTTCTCCACTCTCTTTGACCGCGCTGCTCGTCAGAATCGGGCGTTCGATGGTGCCGGCCGCGGGGCGCACGGCAATCGTGCGGGTGAGCAGGGGCACGAATTCGAGCTTGATCTCGCGGGCGAACGCGAGGACGCCGAGCGCCACGACACGTGCCAGGCCCGACGCGGCGAAGACCATGTAGAACGCCCAGCGAGATTCGCCCATCAGGTGCAACAGGGCACCGCCGGCGAGGGAGCCGACGACCATGGCCAGCGCGTTCCCCACGTTGAACAACGTCAGCACGCTCGTCCGTTCGCGTTCGTGAATGGTTTCGAAGAAGAGGAGCATCATGGCCAGCTCGTAGGCTGCCCAGGCGAAGCCGCCGAAGACCTGCACGAAGGCGAGGAAGTAGAACGAATCGGAGACGAGCCACATGGCCGAGACGGGAATGATGCCGATTCCACCCAGCCAGAGCACGCGCCACGTGCCTGCGTTGCGCGCCAATCGCCCGAGCGTCGGCAGGGCCACGATTTTCGCCAGATAGGCCAGGCCCAGGAGCGCCACGTAGGCGGCGTAGCTCATCTTCAGTTCGCGAATCATGAAGGGGGTGAAGAAGGGGCCGGAGATCTGCACCGCTACCTGCACGCTGAGCAGATAGAGCAAGAGGGCCCCGTCCCCCCCGCGGCGGATGCGCCCCAACAGCTCGAGCGGGCCGACGTAGCGTTCGGCGGCAATGCTGGATTTCGGTTCGCTTTGCGAAGCCAGGCAATATGATGAAATCGAGCGACTCAACAGGGCCACGCCGAACAAGATGGCAAACGCAGTCAGGGGATCGCCTTGCGCGGTACCTGCCTGCAGCAACAATCCGCCAGCGAGAAAGCCCACGAGAACCCCCGCCTGGCTGAAGCGCGTGCGTCGCGCGAAGAACGGAGCGCGCAAGCGGGCCGGAATGATGCGCCCCACCCAGGTATTCCAGGCCGGCCCCGTCGCGAGCCCGGTGGCCCAGTAGATGGTGGCCACGCCGTAGACGAGCCAGGTGGGAATTCGATGCAGGTAGGCCGCGGTGACCAGTGGTGCAAAGCAGAGCGCCTGGCAGGCGGCACAGGCCACGACCCAGCGGCGGTGCGAACCGAGCATGCGTACGCCCGCTGGCGCCATCAGTTGCAAGATGGCGCCGCCGAGCATCGGTAGCGAGGCAACCAGGCCGGCCAGGACGCTCCCCATGCCGGCAGCCAGGGCGAACGCCGGCAGGTAGGTTTCGCCGATGCCGACCATGACGCTGAACGCAGCGCCGTCGCAGACGATGGCTCGCAGATCGCGGCGCAAGGGGCGCCGCTTCCGCGGCCGAACAGGCGCGTCGACCGCTTCCACGGCGCGCGCAGCGCATGCCAGAGACACGCTAAGGTGACCGGCCCGACAGCCGGCTCCGAACGCTGTGAGCTGTTTGAGGAGGGGGGATCATAGCGACGGGACCCGATTCGGCCAAGGTGCTTTTTGTGCCGGGAAAACGGGTGGTTTTCGCCGCGAATTCCGCGCTCGCACGGCAGGAGTGCCAATGCCTGCCAGGCAAGAATTCACTGCCGTCACTCGATGCTGGCAGGCCGCGCTCTCGGCTATGATGGGCTCCGCGAGAGCCGCGTCGCGCGCGGCCGCCAGTGCAATGAGGACAACGCATGACACCGAAGTTCGAACGACTGACGCACGGGCGACGACGCGGAATCGTCTGGCTCGTCCTGCTCGTCTGCTTGCCCACGGCCGCCACTCGGGCGACGGCAGACGACCGTAAGATCTCGGTACCGCACGCCGCGGTGGTTTCGGTCTGTCGGCAGGGCAACGAGGCGGGCGTGGCGACGCTCCACGCAGGGGGTAACGCCGTCGATGCCGCCGTGGCGACTGCTTTTGCCCTGGCCGTTACATATCCGCCGGCGGGCAACATCGGCGGCGGCGGGTTCATGATCGTGCATCCCGGCGGGGGCGAGCCTCCGCTGTGCATCGACTATCGAGAAACAGCACCGGCCGCGGCGACGCCGACGATGTTCGGTCTCGATGCCGATCGCCATACGCACCTGCAAGTAGGCGTTCCCGGCACGGTGCGCGGACTGGCGCTTGCGCATCAGCGGTTCGGCAAACTTCCTTGGAAGAAGTTGCTGGAACCGGCGATTCGTCTGGCTGCTAAAGGTTTTGAAGTTCGTGAGCATCTGGCCGCCGATCTGAACGACGTATTGGCCGACGCGCCGCACGAAAGCGAATTCCAGCGAGTCTTTGCCGCGCCGCGCGCGGGGGGCACGTGGCAGGCCGGCGATCGCTTGGTGCAACCAGAATTGGCGTTGACGCTCCTCCGCATCGCACAACACGGTCCCGAGGAGTTTTACACGGGCGAAACGGCGCGACTGCTCGTCGAAGAAATGAAGGCCGGTGGTGGAATCATCGCTCCCCAAGACCTTGCGGCTTACAAAGCCGAAGCGCGCACGCCGATCCACGGCACCTATCGGGGTTACGACATCTACGGCGCGCCGCCCCCCAGTTCTGGCGGCACTTGTCTCGTCGAAATGCTAAACGTGCTCGAGACATTCGATCTCCGCTCGCGCGGCCGTTGGTCGCCCGAGACGGTACACCTGACGATCGAGGCCATGCGGCGTGCCTATCTCGATCGCGCGCGGTGGATCGGCGATCCGGCCTTTACGGATGTGCCCGCACGGCTCACCACAAAAGAATATGCCCGGAAGTTGGCCGCCACGATCGATCTGGCACACGCGACGCCGAGCGATTCGTTGGCCGGCGCGATTCCTCTGGCGGCAGAAAGCCCACACACGACGCATTTTTCCGTCGTCGACGCGCAGGGCATGGCGGTGGCGAATACCTACACGCTCGAAGAGAGTTGGGGATCACAAATCGTCGTGCGCGGAGCGGGCTTTTTGCTCAACAACGAAATGGGAGACTTCAATCCCCTGCCCGGCCACACCGATCGGCGCGGCAACATCGGCACGCCGGCGAACGTCATTGCGCCGGGCAAGCGCATGCTCAGTTCGCAGTGCCCCGTGGTGGTTGCTCGCGACGGAAAGGCCGTGCTGGTCACTGGCTCTCCGGGTGGCCGCACGATCATCAACACGGTGCTGTGCGTGTTGCTCGGCGTGCTCGAGTTCGATGAGGACTTGCACACCGCAATCGAGGCCCCGCGTTTGCACCATCAGTGGCTGCCCGATCGCGTGTCGTTCGAGGGAGTCGACGCGGAGAAGTTTGCGCCGCTCGTGGCGGAACTACAGCGAATGGGGCATCGCGTGCGGCAGCCTGCTTATGTACAAGGGGACGCCCACTCGATCTGGATCGATCCGAAGACGGGCCTAAAACAGGGTGTCGCCGATCGACGAATCGACGGCCACGCGGCCGGATTTTGAGGACGTGCCATTCGGCTTGCTGCGCGGTTTGCTGTTCGTATCGGCGCCGTCGTCTGGCGCGGCATTGGCCGGCGGATCGACGAACGAGAGCAGTTGATCGATCCGCGCGGGGCTGATGCGTCCCTCGTTCAGATCGTGCATGACGGCGCTGAGTGTCTCGAGACGAATCTCATCGCGCGTCAACGTGGTGCGCTCGTCGAGATAGCCGGCGGCAAGAAAATGCTCGCGCAAAACTCCCAAAGTGGCCCCGCGGAAGCCGCGAATCGCCTTGCCTTCGAGCGCCGCAAGCAGGGCCCGGGCGTCGCCTTGCACTTGCTCGGAGAGTGCGACCATGTCGTCGAAAAACTTCGTCTCGGCGCCCGACTCGAGCAGTGCCGCGCGATCGACCCGTTTGCCTTGCCCGACGCGGCGCAGCTCGGCCATGCGATCGAGCGCGCGAGCGGCCGCTTCGGCCCGGGCGAAATCGAAGTTTCTCACCGCGGGTCGGGGGCCGCCGAGCCGGTGCAAGGTCTCGAGTTGCCCCCAGTTGTTGATGCCCAGCTCGAGCAGGTCGTGAACGGCGAGCGGATCGTCGCAGACGTACCAGACATGCGCGGCGTTGGCCGGCTGGCGATAGTCGAAGGCGGGCACTTCGAGCAGTTTTCCGTACCGCGCATGATCGACTCCCTCGGCCGATGGCAGCTCGACGGTCGGCGCCGGCAACGGGTCCAATCGTCCGAGTCGTTCGGCCTCGGAAAAGTCGCGGCAGGCGGCCAGATCGAGCACCTGGTGGGGGACGTCCCCCGCGGCCGCCAGCACCTCGCGCCACTTGCGCACTTCGTCGACCTGCGCGGTGAAGTAGAACAACTGGCGGCCTTCGCGGCAGATCGTGAGTGCCGCGTCGATGATCTCGCTGGCCCGGCGCTCGTCGCTGTTGCCGAGCGTTTCGTCGAGTAAGAGAGGGAGCTTGGGGCCTTGCTCCTGACTTTCGACGAAAGCGACGCGTACGGCCAGCAGCAACTGCAGCCGCGTGCCGCTCGAGAGTTCGTCGAGCGCACGGCCCAAGCCGTTCGACGTATCGATCGCGCGGAAGCAGGGGGGCTCGCCATCGTCGAGTTCGAGCTGATAGCGGCCGTGCGTGATCTTTGAGAACAGTTGTCTCGCGCGGCGGAAGACGGCGGGGCGATCGCGTTCGCGGCTCTGCCGACTGACCTGCGCGGCGAGCAAATCGCCGACGATGGCGCGGCCGACTCGCTGCCGCTGCTCGCGCAGCTCGTCGGCCAGGGTGGTTTCTTGTGCCAGCAACTGCTCAACGTCGGACTTCTTTTTCGCGGCCTCGACTTCCTGGCGAATGCGGCCAATCTCCTCGCTCAACTGCCGTGCTTGCTCGGCGGCCTCGCCGGCACGAGACAGTTCGGCGGCCAATTCGTGCGGAGTGCGATCTTTCAAGCCCGGCTCCGCGGCGAGCGCGGCATCCGCCAGATCGCGTGCGGTTTCCGCGAGACGGCACTCTTCGCAGGCTGCCACGTAAGCGTCATACCGCTCGATGAGAGGCACGAGCTCGCATTCGTCCTCGAGCCCCAGGCCCGCGAGCCATTCGCGGTATTCGCGTTGGGCGCGCTCGAGCTCTCCCTGATTCGACTCCGTGGTGGCGGCCGCCTCGCGAAAGGCTGCGGCCGCTTGCTGAAACTGATCGTGCCGGCCCGAGAGGTGATCGATGGCTCCGCCGGCATCGGCCCGCTGGCGTACCTCGTAGCCGAAGGTCGCCAGTTCCTGGGCGAGCAAGCTTCGTCGCTCGGCCGTATCCTGCTCGAGCGTGTCGATGGCCGCGGTCAGGGCCCGCACCTCGGCATGGGCCCGTTGCCAGCGGATCAGGTGATCGACCCAAACCGACGCGATGAGCTCGTCTTGCTCGGCGAGCTGCCAGCGTGCGAAGAGCTGCGTGCGCGAGGCCGCGAGCGCTTGCTGCTCTTGTGCAAGGCGAGTCAGCTCAGGTTCGAGCTCGCGGCGGCGCAGGGCACGCTCTGCTTCGAGTCGAGCGCGCGACCAGCGTCGGGCCAGCTCGGCGGCGAATGTTCGCACCGCCTCGCTCGACCAGGACGAGGGGGCGCCGAGGCCGAGTCGCTGAAACTCGACAACGTCCTCCTCCACGCGATGCCCTGCCCGCTCTGGCCCCTTCCACAGCCATGCCACGGCGACGAATGCCGCGCCGACGAAGGCTCCCAGCAACCACGCCAAGTGGTGGATGCCGGCCGCCAGCAGCGACATGAGCAGGACGACCGCGCCGGCCGCCGTGGCGATCCAGCGGAGAGGCGACTGATCGACGTCGGGGCCGTCGGCGGCGGCCAGCCAGCGATGCAGATGGTCGAGCCCCGTGCGCAGGACATCGGGATCTCCAGCATCGCGATCGGGGACAAGTCGATCGCGCTCCGCCCTGGCGGCCGCGTAGCGCGCACGGTGATCTTCGAGGCGTCGGGCCAGCTTTAACAACTCTTCGAGCGCCGAGGGATCGAGCTCGCTCAGGGGGGCGCCGGAGGACTCATCGCCGAACCAGGCCCGTGCGTCGTCCGCCAGGCACCTGGCCCGCGACCGTTCGTTCGTCTGCCGCGCACGTTCGGCTTCGGCCGTTTCCAGCTCGTCGAAGAGCGTTCGTAGCCGGGCGATCGTGCCGGCCGGCAAGCCCGACTCGCCCAAGCCGCACGCATCGCGGCGGAGGCGGGCTTGTTCGCTCTGCCGTTGTGCGTCGCGGAGTTGTTCGGCAGCCCGCTCGAGTCTGGTTTGAAATCGGCCGAGCCGCTCGCGCTCGTCCCCCCGCAGGCGCGACATCGAGGGGGGAAACTCCTCGAGCCGGCTGCGGGCCGCGGCGGCGCGCGTCTGAGTCTCGGTGAAACGCAGCGCCTGTTTGACCAGGTCCGCCATGCGGAGCGTGGCATCGGCCTCCTCGCGGCGCCGTTCCAGCTCGGTCAGCGTGTCGTAACGCTGTTGCAGCTCGAATTGCTCGGCATGGGCTTGCCGCAACGAGGCGCTGCATTGCCGCAGCGCGGTCAGCTCCTTGCTCGTCTTGGGGATCTGCGGCCTGAAGTTCAACGCTTCGCTGGCGGCGCGCAGGTCGTATCCGCCGGCCGATTCGCGCGCGATCTGTTGGGCGAAGCCGCGGTTTTCGTCCGACAGCAGCTCGTGTAGCGCCAGCAAGTAGCGGTCTCGCGAGTCCGCGGGGGAGATCAGCGGCGGATCGGCGTCGGCGCCCTCGCATTGATGCCGCACGTAGCCGGCGTCGAATTCGATCGTGCGGTTCTGCCCGTCGACAAGGAGTTCGCCGATCAGTGACGTCGCCCGAATTTCCTGCGGCAGGGCAGCCTCCTGCGGCCACAGTAAGCGTCGGATCGCGCGGGCAAAAGTCGATTTGCCCGAGGCATTGGGCCCAAACACGATATTCACGCCGGGGGACAACTGCTCGACGCGAAAGCCTGCCTCGGCAAAGCCGGGCGCGCGGCGAACTTGCAGGGCGGTGAAGGCGAACTTCGGGCTCATGCGGGCTCCTTCTGGGCCAGGAGCTCGTCGAGCAGCGCTGCCGCCGCTTCGTGCAAAACGCGACGTGCCACGACCCCGTCCGGCGGCGCGTCGCTGGCGATCGGCTCGTAGGCCGACGCATGGTGGGCTTCGAGCAGACGTCGTTGCGCGGCGCCGGTCAGATGCTCGATGTCCGTGCTCGCCGTCCCGCTCTGCAGGTCGAGGATCAAGCGGGCCAGCATGCCGGGAGCGTCTTGCGCCCGGGCGAGCTCGTGCAGGTCGACAGCGGGGAGCGTCTCGTAGAAAAGTTTTTCGACCTGGGCGTGGACCCTGTCGTGACTGGGTCGAAAGTCGGCGAGTTGCCCGGCCAACTCTCGCGACAAACGATGGTGCAACGGCGTGCGTCCCACGAGCTTCAGCCGCAGCGAAAGCAATTCGAGCGCGCCGCCATCGCAAGCCATCTCGGCGAGCATGCCTCGCACCGCCACGCCGATGGCCGTTTGCACCTCGGCTAGTTCGAGCGCGCCGGTGACGTCGACGTCGAGTTCCTCGTAGCGGATCAACGAGAGGGGGATCTGCCGCGCGCTGCGCAGCCTGTTGCCCGCCACTTCGAGCAGCCAGGGGCCATGCTGGCCCGCTTCGCCAGGATCGAGCGCCTGCGGCGAGCCGGGATAGAGTACCGCCGGGCCACGGGCAGAAGGCTCGTACAGGGGACGGTGTACGTGCCCCAACAAGCAGGCGGCGACCGGGAGCGCCGCCAACTCCCGTCGCGTGAGGGGGGCATAGCGACTGGCGGCGACGTCGAGATCGCCATGCAGCAGCACGATGGTCGACGCGGCTTGATTCGTGGAAGCGTGCGTCTCGGCGAGCGCGGTGTAACTGGCCAACGGGCTCTCGACGAAATGCTCGCTCGGAAACGACCACCCCTGCACGCGGAGCAACTCGCCGGCACGCTCGAGCTGCAACTCTTGCCAGACGCCGCCCCGTCCGAGTAGGTGAAAACGCTCGCTGGCGAGCGTATCGACGAGCCTCGGCAGGACGTCGAAATCGTGGTTGCCCGAGACGGCTACCACGTCGATGCCGGCTTCGACGAGCCGTTTCAGCCCCCGTTCGAGCGGGCCGAGCGCCTCGAAGTAGCGATTCGCGCGGTCGACGACGTCACCCGTCAGCGCCACGACGCCAACGTGCGCGTCGATGGCCCAGGCGATCATCGCTTCCCACACGGTGGCGGGGGTCTGACGCCTCGTCTGGTCCTCGGGCACTTTGCTCGAGCGCCGTCCGAGGTGCAGATCGCCCGTACAAAGAATCTTCATGCTTGCGCCGTGCGGACATGCTCCTGGTCCGCCTCCTGGCCGGTGTGTCTCGTGCTGGATGACTCCGTGAACGCGATCGCCGGCGGCAGGCTGGCCCTCCTGGACCGGCACGACACGTGAACGTCAGTCTACCTAATGGAGAGGTCGCGTACAGGCTTGAAGGGCAGGACCGGCTCTGCCCGGATCGCTGGCGAAAGGTTCGATCGCGAGGCCGGAGAGATCTGTCGAGGTGGCCGCGCCGAACAAGAGCCAGGCACGGGGGGCCTGATCTACTTTTCTTTTGGCGCCGGCAACGAGACGCCGCGCGAGGGGGTGAGCGCGAGGGGACGTTCGAGCGTGACCGTGGTGCGGCCGGGATGGCTGCGTCGGCGGGGCTTTACCTTGGGCTGCGTGCCTTGCTCGCTCGCGGCGCGACTCGACAGGTAGTAGGCCAGACCGATCGTCGACAGGATCGTCGCGACGGCGCCGAACATGACCACGTACTTGGGCAGGCCCGCCTTCTCGGCGTGGTGCAGGATGGCGCCCGCGGTCGGCGCGCCGATCAGGTTGCCCAGGTCGAACATCGCCAGCACGAGGGTCGTGCCGAGTCCGCGGTAGCGGATCGGGAAGGCGGCGCTTCCCCCCGCGACCACCGACGGAAAGAGCAGGGCGTGCGCCACGCCCAGGAAGACCGCCGGCACGGCCAGTTGCCACTCGTTCTGCACCAGCAGGCAGCAGACCATCGAGATCGACAGCGAGGCGATGCCGATCAAGATCATCGGCCGGATGCCGATCTTCTCGGGCAAACTGCGGATGCTGATGCGGGTGATGAAGGCCGTGGGGGCGTAGATGCTGAAGAAGATCGCGATGCGCTCGATCCCCAACTCCAGCGCGAAGGGACGCAGAAACGTTTGCGGCAGGCCGAGGCCGAAGCCCATCGCCACGCCTACGAGCAAGACCATGCCGGGGTGATAGCGCCGCAACAGGGACATCATCGGGGGCTGCTTGCGTCGCAACGGTGGCGCGGCGCCGCGCGTGGCCAACCAGGCGAAGACGAAAGCCGCCACGCCCAGCCAGGCCGAGAGCTCGAACATGAAGTCGAGGTGCGCGCGGTCGGCCGGACCGGCGCCGAAAATCAAATCGCCCAGCCAGGCGCCGGTGATCATGCCGACAAAGCCCGACGTGCCGAGCGTGCCGACGATCTCGGCCATGCGATAGACCGGAGCGCGGCGCGAGATATAGGTAATCGACGCGCCGAACACGCCGGCGATGCTCGTGTTGAACAGGATGCGCAGGCCGTAGATCGCCGGGCCGTCGGTGGCGGTGATCCAACGATGGCCATAACAGGCGATCACGAAGCCGGCCGCCGACCACATCCAGATGGTGCGCGAACCGTAGCGATCGATGCCGACGCCTTGCGCCAGGCGCATCACGAGGCTGCCGACCATGCCGATGCCGACGATCCAGCCGAGCTCGTATTCGGCGCCACCTAGAAAGGTGACGAAGTCGGCGTAGCGAAACAGGAGGCTGATGGCGATCATCATCGCCGAGTTGGCGGCGTACGTGTACCAGAAGGCACGATCGTAGGCGCCGGCTCCCTCGCCGCGGCGTCGAGGAGCGGACTTGTGCTTGTCCGACGACTTATTCGGCTCGGCCACGCCACGCGAAGACGCCGCGGCAGCGAGCGATTCCGACAGGTCAGGTTCGAGGCGACGATACATCCGAACGCGCGGGGGGGTGTGCGGCGCCCTGGGAGACGCCGCGGAGGGAGTGCGGCAACGTCGCGGGACCCGGTCCCACGTGTGCCGCATTGCTATCAGTATAACGGCCGGTCAGGCGAAGGGGATGGAGCAAATCTTCACAAGACCTGCCCCTCTCGTTCCCTGGCGGTAAAGGTTAGTGGTAGGACACTTTCGCGACGGGGCAGGTTCGTCTGGCCGGTGGCTTCACTCTCGCGTACCATGCGGCGGTTGGCGGCCCGCGAAGTCCTAGCCACTCGCCGGGCGACCTTTCCCCCCGAACGTGTCAGGAGCGCCCCCGTTGTCGGAAGTTGCGCCTCAATCGGACGTCAAGACGCTGGTTTCGTTGGCTACGTACAACGAGATCGAAAACCTGCCTGCGCTCGTGGACGAGATCTTCCACTACGCTCCGGGGGTCGAGATCCTGGTGATCGACGACAACTCGCCCGACGGCACCGGGCGCTGGTGCGATGAACGCGCCGCGACCGATCCGCGCGTGCATTGCCTGCATCGCTCGGGCAAGCTGGGGCTCGGAACGGCGATCCTGGCCGGCATGAAGTACGCCGTCGAGCACGGCTACGATCAACTGGTGAACATGGACGCCGATTTCAGTCATCATCCACGTCATTTGCCCTCGCTGCTAGCGGGCATGAAACGCCCCGGGTACGAAGGGGCCGACGTGATGATCGGCTCGCGCTACGTACCGGGCGGAGGCGTGGTGAACTGGCCGCTGAAACGCAAGCTGATGAGTCGCAGCGTGAATCTGTACGCGCGGACGATGCTCGGCATCTCGCCGCGCGATTGCAGCGGATCGTATCGCTGCTATAGCACGGCCCTTCTGCGGCGGCTCGACTTCGAGGCGGTACGCTCGCGCGGCTACTCGTTCCAGGAAGAGATTCTCTGGCACCTGAAACGGCTGGGGGCGAAGTTCGGCGAGGCGCCGATCGTGTTTGCCGACCGCACGAAAGGCCAGTCGAAGATCAACGCGGCCGAAGCCCGCGAGGCGCTCACGTTGCTTTTCAAGCTGGGCGTGAAGAACTGGACCGGCCGCTAGCGGCACCTACTCCCCATGGCGCGCGAAGAATCGGATCGCGAGGATCTGCTGCGCGAGGCAACGGCACTCGTCGAGCGTGTGGAACTGGCATTCGATAGCGTGGCGGAGCACGTCGTCGTCGGCTTTCGACGCACGGGCCAGGCGAGCTTCTTTTTCGGTGTGGATCCCGCGCTGCACTTCAACGATCGCAACGAGTTGCGCCGGGCCTACGCGCAGGGGAGGTTGTTGAAGGCGGAACGGGGCCGGCTGGTATCGTTGAGTCGTCAACGCACCGAACGGGAAGTGGCGCTGGTGCGGCATGAGCTCGACGCGGGGGAGACGGCGGCGCTGCTCGAAAACTTTGCGGGGCGATTGCGGGAATTGTGCGCGGCGCTGGATGGCGCGGCGTTTCGCGTCGTGGGGCAAGTTCCGGCCGAGGGGGATGTTCTGACGCGCGTTCGCGCTTGGCTGGCGTCGCTCGAATATCCGCTGGCGATTGCGGCGGTGGCGCGCTTGTAGCTTGTAGGTCAGGTACACCGTACCTGACAATCTTTTGGGTTAGCTGCATCGAACGATTGTCAGGTACGGTGTACCTGACCTACAAGCGCGCCGTTGTGGTGCATCTGTTTCTTGCCACAACGGCAGGACGACACGACGGGGTCACCGGATGACTTCCGCGATAATCTCTTTTGCCTTCAACGTTGTGCCGGGCGTGTTGCTGCCGCGGCGCACGTAGGCGAGTGCGAGAGGTGCGTTCAGTTTCGGCGAGAAGGTTGAAGATGTGACTTTGCCAACTTCGCGCGTCGTGTCGGAGAGTGGCGTGCCGGGGGGGGGGACTTCCGCGCCCTCGAAGCGCAGCTTTACCAGCGTGCGATTCACATGGCCCAGGGCGTCGATTCGCGCGACGGTTTCCTGGCCCAGGTAGCAGCCTTTTACGAAGCTGATCGCGAGTGCGTCGCGGTCGACCTCTTGGGGCAGGTTTTCGTGCGTGATGTCGACGCCGAAGAGGGGCGTGCCCGCCTCGATGCGGGCGGTGTCGAACGCGGCGCTGTCGCACGTTTTGGCACCCGCCTGATTGACCGTTTGCCGAATCGTGTCGGCCGCATCACGCGGAAACGCGATCAGATACCCGCCTGGCGCGGTGAAGTCGACGTGTCGCACCAGGACGGGCTTGTCGTTGATGGTGGATTCACTACAAGCCAGGCGCGCCTGTGGCGGATCGATCACGCCGCACTTGCTCAATACTTCGGCGGCGTTCGGGCCGGCCAGGTAAAGCTCACTCCACTCGGCGCTGCGGTCGGCTAGCTCGACCTTCTCGCGAATGAGGTAGCGATCGAGGTGCTCGATGAGAAACGGTCCTTGCTCGGGCACGGTTTCGAGGACGAGCGACTCGGGGCCGGCAAAGACGTAAACGAACGCCAGGATCTTGCCGTTCTTGTCGAGCAGGAACGCTTCGCAGCCCGAGCCGACCGGAAGCTTGCGGATCTCGTTCGTCGTCAGGTTGTGCAGAAACGAGGCGCGATCGTCGCCACGCAGTTCGAGCTGGGTGCGGGTACCGAAATCGACGAGCCCCGCACCGGCGGTGATCTCGCGATAGGCCTCACTTGCCGCGGGAGACGTCATCGCAAGGCCCCATGCTCGGCGGCGTAGGCCGTGGCGTGCTGTGCGCCGGCCAGGACGATACAGTCTGGATGCCGCTTGACGAGCCGTTCGATATCCTCCGGGTTGTCGACCGCGGCGATGTCCAGGGCCTCGACGATTCCTTCGTCTAGCTGGCTGAGCAGGTAAACCCGCGCACGTTCCAGCGCGCGGATGAGCATGAGCGCGGCCGAACTATCGAGGGGCCTGGCATTGCGGATTTCGTGAATCACGCGGGGGCGATCGTCTCGGCCGGCGAGTGCTTGCATGGCGGGGCCGGGCTCGGCGGCCAGTTCGCAGCAGATGGCGATCGCGCCATTCTCGGCCACGATGTTTGCCGCGACGGCGAGCGCGCGGCCGACGTTATCCCACGTTTGTGCCGTGGCATCCCCCGGGATCGTGGCCACCACCAGGCTGGGACGCACGGCGAGCTCTTTGTGCCAGGCGGTTTCGTGTTGTTCGCGGGCACGATCGAAGACGGCGTTGATTTCGCCCGTCAGCACGGCCAGCACGGTCTCGCCCGGCCCGGGCACGACTTGAATTCCAAACTGCGAGCCCAGCAACCAGGTGACTTCTTCGATCTCGCTGCGGGCCTGATCGTCGATGTTGGGATCGGCGTCGAGCAGACGGGGCGAGCGATAGCGTCGGCGGGTCGCTTCGTCGGAGAAGAGGGGGTAGATCGAACTCCCCGGCGCGTGGCAGCCCATCGCGGCGCCCGAGTGGGCACAGGCGATCGGCACGACGAAATCAGCATCGCAGATCGCGCGGTGCAAATAGACAGCACGTCCACGTTCGGTCGCGGCGAGGTAACTCAGATCCTCACGTTTGGCCGGATCGTGGTAGACGATGCGGATTTCGTCCCGCGAGTCGGCCGGCAAGCGACTGGTCATGGCGTCGCGATGCTCATTCACAGCATGTGCGGGATCGGTGGCGTAGAGCAACGTGATATCGCGCGCCGCGACGCCGGCGCTGCGCAACGCCTCGACCACGGCGACGACGATCGCGTCGGCCTGCGGGACTTCGGGATCGACCGCCACGGTGACATGATCGCCCGGCACCACCGCCCCGGTGAGGGGCGGAAAATGAATCGGTTTCGTCAGGGCATCTGCCGCCGCAGCGCCGACATCCCTGGCTCGTTCGCCGAATTTCGCCTCGGACGCACCGATCACGGCCTCGGCGGGCACATCGAGCGTGAGCGAAGAACGGAGGCCATAAGGAACTTGGGTTGGCATACAACGTAGACTGCGTAGTGCTGGTAAATTGCGTCGAAAGCCGCCTCGCGCCGAATCTTATCCCTCGCGCCGTGAATGGGTCAAGGCAGGGGGCAGTGGTTAGTGATCAGGGGTCAGTGGGCAGTTCGAGAAAGCTCACCTACCGCATCTTCACTGCCCGCTGACCCCTGACCACTAAAAAAACTGCTAGCACAGATCGAGCTTTACGCGTTTGTCCGACTTGCGAATAATGCCCGCCCTCTTTGGATGAAAGTTATCGCGTCGCGGAGAGCGCCACGATGCCGCTACCGCCGCGCTTTGGAATTCAACGACCCGCAAACACCCTGCAACAGGAAGTCTCGCTCATGCCTCGACATGGAAGTCGATTGGTGGCGCACGCGGCGCCGGTTCGATTCTTGCTCTCCCTGCTCGTCGCGGCGACGTGCCTGGTCGGCTGCAATCCCAGCAAACCGGCCGAGGAGGGTGAAGCGAAACCGATGCAGGGGGAGGCGAAGGCGGCAAACCTGTCGGCCGACGCGCTGCTGAAGAACATGGCCACGGTCTATCGCCATGCGAAGACCTATTCCGACAGCGGTCGCCTGCGTTTCAAGTTGCTGCGCGGCGAGGATAACATCGACGAGACGGCCGATTTCTCGGTCACCTTCGAGCGGCCTGCCAAGGTCCGCATGCACTTGTACCAGGCGATCGTCATCAGCGACGGCAAGCTGCTGCACTCGACGGTGGGGGATCTCGAAGGCCAGGTGCTCGAGATCGAAGCCCCCGAGGCGATCTCGCTCGAATCGCTCGTCTCGGACGAGGTGCTGGCGAGCGTCATCAACGAAGGGGTCGCGGGGCCCTCCCCCCAGTTAGGACTGTTGCTGGCCGATGACGCCATCGACGGCATCCTGACCGGCGCCAAGGGAACCAAGCTGCTCGATCCGCAAGGCATCGACGGCCGCCTGTGTTCTGGCGTCGAGATCCAGCGCGAGGATGGCCGGCTCATCTTCTGGATCGATCGCGAGAGCTTTGTCGTCCGCCGCATCGAGTTCCCCACCGACGCCCTGCGCGAGGTGATCGGTGGCGGCGCCGACGTCAAAGAACTGGCTCTGTGGGCCGATCTGAGCGGCGCGGTGATCGACTCGAAGATCGACGCCGTGGCGTTCAAGTTCGAGATGCCGGAGCAGGCCAAGGTCGTGCAGCGTTTCGACACGCGTCCCTTGCTGCCGAAGCCCCCGGCCCCCTCGAAGTTGCTCGGCCAGATGGTGGGGGACTTCAAATTCAAGGGGCTCGACGGCAAGGAGATCTCGCGCGACTCGCTTGCCGGCAAGGTGGTCATTCTCGACTTCTGGGCCACCTGGTGTGGACCTTGCATGGAGAGCCTGCCCAACCTGAACGCCGTCTATGAAAAGTACCAGGAGCACCCCGGCGTGCAGTTCCTGGCCGTCAGCATCGATGAGACGGACGTCACCGAGGCGCAGATCAAGGAATCGTTCGCCAAGATCGGCGTCTCGCTGCCGATTGCCCGCGATACGCAGACCGCGGCGCGCAACGTGTTCCAGGTCGAAGGGATTCCGAACATGTTCGTGATCGGTCCCGACGGCAAGGTGCAGGACAATGACGTCGGTTTCAATCCGCGAATCGCCGCCGAGCTGCCCGGCAAGATCGAGAAGCTGCTGGCGGGCAAGTCGATCTACGAAGACACGATCCGGCAGTACGAACAGCGGCTCGCCGAGTACGACGCCGCCATGGCGCAGCCGCTGGGGCAGGCCGATGCGAATGGTAACGTCCGGGCCGAGATCGCCGCGGCCAGTTCCCCCAGCACCTTCACCCTGACCGAGGCGTGGCAGTCGCAGGACGTGACCGAACCGGGCAACATCATCGTCGTCGCCGACCAGGGGACGCTGCCGCGCCTGCTCGTCAACGAAGGCTGGAAGGGGGTCGCCGAGTTGGGCGTCGACGGTAAGGTCATCGCCAAGCATCAGCCGGCGATCGCCGATTCGGCCGTGATCAGCTTCATTCGCTCAGGCGTGGGACGCGACGGGAAGCGTCTCTTCGCCGTGGCCGCCACGACGCAACCGCGGGCGTATGTCTTCGATCAGGATTGGAAGCTCGTTTTGAGCCATCCGACCGAAGACGGCCGCGAAGTGGCCGACGTCGAACTGGCCGATCTCGAAGGAGATGGCACACTCGAGCTGGTAACGAGCTACTGGGGCAATGCCGGCGTCGACGTGGCAGCGGTCGACGGCCGCGTGCTGTTCACCAACACGGACTTGGAAAACCCCTTCCGCGTGGCAATCTCCGCTCCCGATGCCACGGGGCATCGCAGATTGTTGTGCGCCAACACGCGCGGCACCGTGGCGCCGATCGACCACACGGGCAAGAGTGGTGCGGAAGTGGCCGTGGGCAAACGCTTCCTCCGCTACATCGTGGCCGAGGATCTCGACGGCGACGGTCGACCGGAGCTGTGCGGCATCGCGGCCACGACAGCGGGTGGTGAAACGCTCGTTGGCTTTACCGAGGATGGTTCCGAGCTGTGGAGCTATCCGCTGCCCGCTGGCCTGCATCAGCAGCCGATCGAGATGATCGCGGCCGGCCGGATCGTCGGCCCGGCGAAGCAATGGATCGTGGCCGGCGCCGATGGCTCGATCCACTTGATTGCTGCCGACGGCCAGCCGCTCGACAAGTTCAGCACGGGCGGAACGCTGACCGGCATCGCGGCCGGCGAGATCGAGGGCAAGAACGCCCTGTTCGTATCCACGACCGATGGCATCCGAGCCTGGACGATCGAAGAAGGCACCCCCGCCGCGGGCAAGCTGATCGAAACCAGCGCACCGTTTGCGACGGAACCAGCGGCGGAACCGACCAACGAATCGGACTCGGCTTTCGAAGCGGAACTGTCGCTCGAAGGCGCCACGATCAACGAGGAGGACACGCCGGTCGAGCCGTAAGGCCGTCGAAGAGTTCGCCCCCGAGAGTTTCACGACCCGGGCACGGCGCGATCGTGCCCGGGTTTTTTCGTAGGTCAGGTACGGCGTACCTGACAAAGGTTCGACATGGCGAACTCGATTGATGGTCAGATCGTGGCGCTCGATGCGTTTGGCTGCTGCTAACGACAAAGGTTCGACATGGCGAACTCGATCGATTGTCAGGTACGGGGTACCTGACCTACGTCAGTGTCACGCCGGCGTTTTTCGCGGCGATCTTTGCCACGGCGGCAAAATCCTCGGCAGCGAGGCCGGCGGCGACGGCCGCGGTGTAGAGCTGGTAGGCCGCGGCCGCGACCGGCAGGGGCACGTTCAACTGGCGCCCCAGCTCGAGCGCCAGTCCAACATCCTTGCGCATGAGCTCGGTCGTGAAACCGGGGATGTACTTGTTCTCGAGGATGAACTTCTTGCCGCGGGCTTCGAACAAGCTCGAGTTGGCGCTCGAGACCGAGATGACGTCGGCAAGCTGATTGAGGTCGATGCCGGCCGCCCGAGCCAGAGAGAAACCTTCGCCGATGAGGGTCATGATGGCGCCTCCCATCATCTGATTGACCAGCTTGGCGGTCGATCCGGTCCCCTGCGGACCGAGATAGAAGATCTTATCTCCCATGGCCTGTAGGATCGGCTCGGCACGTTCGAAATCGCTCCGCTCGCCGCCGACCATAATCGAGAGGGTGGCGGCCTTCGCCCCCCAGGGGCCACCGGAGACGGGGGCATCGAGCATGCGCATGCCGGCGTGTCGGAGTTGATGCCCCACGTCGCGCGCCGTGTCGGGTCCGATCGTGCTCATTTCGAGGAGCAGTTTGTGTGGGGCCGCGCCGGCGATGACGCCATTCTCGCCGAGCGCCACGTCGCGCACCTGCGCATCGGCCGTGACGATCGTGATGATGAACTCCGCGGCGCGAGCGACGCTGGCGGGAGACGCGGCGCGGCGTGCGCCGGCGGCGGTGAACTCGGCCGCGACCTCCTCGCGCCGCGCGAAGAAGGTCAGCTCGTGCCCCGCTTTCAACAATTGGTGGGCCATCGGGGCGCCCATCGTGCCGAGTCCGATGAATCCGACGCTGCTCATAGGGCCTGGCTCCACGCGGTTCGCCGTTGCGGAGCGACCGCCATGCGGCCGGGGCGGCTTTCGCTCCGGGCCGGTTTTGATATTTTGAGACGCACACGGGCAACGTGCCCGCGGTTGTCTATTCAGTTCGCCGAATCGATCAACGCCCTCGCTCACGCTTCGGGTTGTGAATGGTGGCATCCCAACCCGAAAGCGAAGGGGATTCCTGGATGAAACCGCGAGTACGCCGGTTTCCGTCCAGCCGCGCAGTTCGGCATTCTAACCAGATTTACGAGGTGGACGATGTCCGAGCTCGCTCAGAAGATCGAAAAGTGGTGTCTCAACTTGCTGGGGGCGAATCCCGCGCTGCCGTCGCGCACGCTCGCGGAATACCTGGCGGCGATTCCGCGTTTGGACGACCTGGCCGACGTTCCCAGCGGCACGCCGGTGCTCGTGCGCGGCGACGTCGATTGCAAGCCGGGCGCCAAGATCGGCGAAGGAGACGTGCGTCTCCGCTCGATGGTCGAAACGCTCAAGTACGGCCGCGAGCGCGGATGGAAGCAGATCATCTGCGGGCACATCGGGCGCAAACCCGAAGGATCGCTCAAGGCGGTCGGCGCCCGGTTGTCCGAGCTGCTGGGAACGCCGGTGGAGCTCGTCGGCGATTGGCTCGAGGAGGCATCGCTCTCGATTCCCGACGGGGTGACGCAAAAGATCGCCGCGTTGCCTCCGGGGGGAGTATTGCTGCTCGAGAACACGCGCAAGTACGAGATCGAGCGCGTGCTATGGAAGGCGAAGCCGGCCGACGTGCCCAAGCTGTCCGAGAAACTTGCCACGTTCGCCGGTGAGGTAGCGGCCAAGATTGCCCGTGTTTATGTCAACGAAGCGCTATCGGCGGGAAGCCTCGATACGTCGACCACGATCGTGCCGGCGGCGATGGATCGCGTGGCGCTCGGCAAGTACGTGGCGCGTGAGTTCGACGGCCCGATGCGGCGCTGCCTCGATACGGAGCTGGTCGTGTTCAGCGGGTTGAAGATCGACAAGCTCGACGATCTCGAGGCGATGATCGCGCGCGGCAAGATACGTCGCGTGATCGCGGCGGGCTCGCTCGCCATGGCGCTCAAGAAGGCAGCGGCGCAACTCGATGGCGGCGATTTCACCCTGGGTGTGGCCGAAGACCCCGCGCACGGCGACAAACCCTACTACATTCCGGCGGAGCGCATCGAGCAGGCGCGGAAGATGATCTCGCAGGGGCGTAGCGAGGGCATCGAGTTCATTCTGCCAGTCGACTTCGTTCTGGCCGACGGTCGCGTGTCGGAGACGATCGGACCGGGAGAGCAGCAGTTCGACGTCGGCCCGAAGACAAGTGAATACTTTGCCCAGCAGGTCGGCGAATTCATTTCTAGTTCCGAGCAGCGCCCAGGAGCGCCGGCCGTCGCGTTTCATAACGGCGTCTTCGGCATGTTCGAGGATCCGAAGTTCGAAGCGGGCACGCGCGCCTTCGTGCAGCAATTGAAGCGGATGAAGGACGCGGGCATCGAGGTGTACGTCGGCGGCGGCGAAGGGGGGGTCGCGCTCGAGCGCTACGGCCAGCCGGATTGGGTCACGCACTGCTTTACGGCCGGCGGCACGGTGCTCAACGCCCTGGGGGCCACGCCGGTGCCGTACTTGCTCGTGCTCTCGCTGGCGGCGGAAGAGTAGACACCGCGCGGCCGATGCCGGAAAAGTTCAGCGCGTTATCGTTCCGGGCCGCCGAAGCGAATCCGCTGGCACATCCCGACGAACTCGGCGAGTGCGCTCTGCAGCTCGAGGTGATCGTTCCGCGCCCGGGCAGCGAACTCGAGACGCAGGGCAGACGGCGTGATCTGATCGAAGCCGTAGCTGCCGGCAGCCCCTTTCATCTGGTGGGCCAAACGCTGGACGAGATCCCAATCGGCCCCTTCGAAGGCCCGCTCGATGGCGGCCACGCGGTCGGGCATCTCCTCGACGAAGATCGCCACGATGCCCCCCAGATCGGGATCGCTGCTGAGGCTGGAATAGAGTGGCGATAGGTCGCTGGTTGCGGGAATCACGCTGCACTCTGCCTGTAGGTCCGGCGAAAGATCGATACGTCTAGAAATCTAGGTTCTGGCGGGGGCGCGGGGTGTCGAACAAGGGCCGGAAATCGGTCCCATCGGCCGGGCGCGAGACGATTGGTTGAACGACCGTTCGAGCCGCTACGACCCGACCCCACTACCTGGCGGGAGTTCGCGCCGGGGGGAGCGGCCCATTGCCTCGGGGCGAGGGGGCGCGGCCTCGTCGTGCGACTGGCGCAGGCGTGTTCTTACTTTCCCTCGACGCAGCGTGCCGGTAGGTTAGCGAGCCCTGACTGGCTTGTGGAAACGGGACGCGCTGGCATGATTCGCATCGGCATCGTTGGCTGTGGCCGGATCCTGGCCGCGCATCTGCGCGGTTATCGCCTGTTGCGCGAGGCGGGCTTCGACGACTTTCGTATCACCGCACTCTGCGCCCGGCGCCCCGAAGATGCCCAGATGTACGTGCGCCGTGGGCATGGTCCGGCGCAGCGCCCCGCGGTGAGCCACATCGCGGGCGATCCGTTGTCGATCGGCGACGAGTATCTCTCCGATTTCCAGGACGGCGTCGAGGTGGAGATCTACACCGACTACCGGCAGATGATCGCCGAGGCGCCGATCGACGCCGTGAACGACTTCACGACCCATGCCTTGCACCACCAGGTGGCGGCGACCGCCTTCGGCGCAAACAAGCACCTGCTGTCGCAAAAGCCGTTGGCAGTGAGCGTCGCGGCTGCCCGGGCCATGTGCGAGGAGGCCGATCGCCGCGGTTTGTCTTTTGGCATTGTCGAGAACTTTCGCTTCCTGCCCGAGACGCGGCAACTCGACTGGTTCTTCAATCAGAGCGGCCGGTACGGTTCGCTGCAGATGATCTTGCTGGGGTACCTGGCGACGTGGTGGGCGCCGGACTTGATCGTCGCCGAGACGCCGTGGCGGCACCTGCTGGCCGAAGGGGGGGGCATCACGCTCGACCTGGGGGTCCATTTCTTCGATCAGTTCCGGCTCGTGGCGGGGGAGATCGCCTCGGTCTCGGCGCGGACGGCGATCCTCGAACCGCGCCGCGTGCGACGCGACGTGCAGGGGGCGGTCGTCGAGCAGATCGACTGCGATGCCGACGATACGGTGTTTGCGCAGTTCGAAACCGTTCGAGGGACGCAGGGGAGCCTGGTGGCGAGTTGGGGCGGACACGGCGCCCCCACCGTCTTGGGAGCCGGAAGTGTTTTCTACGGCAGCCAAGGCCGCATCACCGGCGGCGAGGTCACGTTCGACGGCGGGCGTACGGCCTCGCTCGCCGCGCTGTACGAGTCCGAGGCTTCCGCCGAGCAGCGCGAGCGCGATTTTCCGCGGGGAATCACCGATCCCTTCGCCCTGAACCAGCTCGATTGGCTTGCTGCAATCGCCAATCGACGTCCGCCACGCGCCAGTGGCCGCGAAGGCCTGGCCGATCTGGCGGCGACGTTTGCCCTGCTCGAGTCGGACAAATTGGGAAGCCGCGTCGCGGTGGCCGACGTGCTCGAAGGTCGCATCGCCGAGTATCAGCGACCGATCAACGCGCGATTCGGACTCGAAACTTGACTTCGCCCCGCCGTCCAACGTAAATGGAGCGCCGCGATCGGAAAAAACGGTCGCGGGCGTCTCTTCTTACGATGGGTTAGGCATCATGGTCGCGTACTTCGCTCGAATCGGCACGGTCTGGGCGCTCGTCGCCTGCGTCAGCGGTGCGGGGGTGGCGCTGGCCGATGATCTGAAAGTCGAGGCCTCGCGCGTGGCCCACTTTATCGCCTTTGCCTCGGGCTCGACCTACTACGGTGCATCGCCCGACAAGTTCGAACGTCTCGATCTCGTGAGTCCGACCGTCGATCCCATCGATTACTCGCGGCCTTATGCGAACGACGGCACGAGCGTCACGCACATCCAGTTGTGCGACGACACGCTTCCGCGTCGCCGCTTCGGCGCCTACCTGCCCGATCCTTCGTACGTCTATGCGAACGATGGGACCCGTGTGCTCAGCATCGGCAATCCGCGCAACCCGCAGCACTTCGTGGCGTTCCGCGGTTTATACTCGGCCGGTTGGGGACCGTGGGGCTGGGGGCGCTGGGGCTGGTGGGGTGGTTACGTGCGTTGGGCCACTCCGTTCTACGCGCCATATCCCAGCTATGGGCCCTTCGGTCCATGGGCTGGGTGGGGAATTTGACCCGTGATGGTTGCAGGCGGCTACCATCACGCTGGGGGTCGACATTGGGAGTCGACCGCGTTGGCCAATCTGTTGGCCTCGGCCCGTGTGCGCAATCCCTTGACGCATCGTTCGCTGAGCGAGGCCATGTGCTTTGGCCTGGCCGGAGGACTGGGGGCGGGCTACTCGTACTGCCCGTCGCTCGTGCGTCACGGACAGGGGAGCGGCATCTCCGTCGTGGGCAGGTACCGCGCCTTGGCAACGGGGGCGGACTTCTGTCGCGGCGCTCTCGAACGGCTCGGCGCCAAGGTGACGATCCAGGAAACGGGCGGCGCGGCGACCGGCTTCAAGCAACTGGTCGAGGGGCTCGCGCACGGCCAGCCCGTCCTCGTCTATTGTGCTCCGCTGGCGGACACGCATTTGGGCTGGGCCGGTACCTACGGCATGTACGTCACGCTCGTCGAACGGATCGACCTGCACAACGACGTGGCCTATGTGGGCGATTGCGCGCCCGACACGTTCGCGATTCCGCTCGACGAGCTGGCGCAATTTCGCAGCCGGGTCAACTCGCACAAGTTCCGCAGCCTGCGGATCGATGCGCCGTCGAAGCTCTCGGAATCGACCCTCAAGACGGCGTTGATCTCGGGCATCCGGGCCTGCGCCGACGATTTCGCTCGCCCGACACTGCAAACGTACGGTTTGCCGGGTCTCACCGAGTGGGCCAAGGTGATCACGAACACGAAAAGCCAGCGCGGCTGGCCGCGCATGTACAAGGGTGGGCTGATCTACCTTGCGTTGCGCGACATGTTCGACTCGATCGAGACGGCCGGTACCGGTGGTGGGCTTTATCGCACGCTCTATGCCGATTTCCTGGACGAGGCCGCCGATCAGGCGCGCCGTCCCGCCTGGCGTTCGTGCGCCGAGCATTATCGCGAGTTGGCCAACCGCTGGACCGAGCTGGCCGAGGCGGCGTTGCCGTCGAAGTTCAAGCTGTTCAAGGAGACGAAGCAGCTTCTCCGCAAGCGTCGCGAGTTGTGGCTCGCCAAGGGGCCCAAGGCGGCCAAGCAGTTGGTCGAGGTGGCGGCGCGGCTGAAGACGATCGAGACCGAGCTGCGCGAAAAGTTTCCCCTGGGGGATGAAGAGCGGCTCGCCCACCTGGAATCGCTCCGGACGCGCATCCTGGCCCTGCACGCCTCCGAGGTCGAGGCGGCCGCGCGGCTCTATAAGTCAGCCGGTTGATCGTTCGGCGCGTGCTAGCAGGCCTGCTTTTTGCCGCGCGTTAAAGTTTACCTGGCTTCCGCAACCGGCAATTGTGGAATAAAGCGACGCTTTCGCCCGCGAACGCCCGTTTCTATCTAAGACGGGCCCGCCTCGACGCGCCGGGACGCGCGTTGTCGCTCGGCATGAGCCGGGGCATTGCTCTCGAAGCACGGAAGCATCTGGGAGATCGAGCCGTGAAGCGAATTGCTTGCTGGTTGCCGGCGCTGGTGGCGCTCGCGTGGTGCCTTGGCTGGGCCGAGTCTGCCTCGGCGATTCATCCGCACACGCATCCCTGGTACTACGATCCGCCCCGGTATCGCGCGGTCGACTATCCGCGCGCCCAGGTGATTCCCGCCCCGTCGCGGCACTTCGTCTATGGCTTCAACGTGCCGACGTACAACTACGGTTGGTTCGGCGCGCACTACTACCCGCGACGAACGTGGCATCGTGGCTATTACGATACGCACATGCAGGTGAGCTATCGTCGCGGCTATTAGGCGAGCTTAGCGGGCCAGGCCGACGAAGAAGCTGAAGTTCTGGATGTTGTCGCCGGGGGCGTGGGCAACCGGCACGGCAAAGTCCAGTGCAATGGGGGCCGGCCCAAGGGCCGCCACGCTCACGCGCAGACCGAAGCCCGGCGCCACGCGGAAATTGTCGGCGTTGATCTCGATCGACTGCTCGACCGTACCGAAGTCGCAGAAGACGACGCCGCGGAGCATATCGTCGGCCGTAATGGGGAACATGTATTCCACGGTGTTGAGCCACTGGAATTCACCACCCACGACGATGCCCATTTCGCGGGGCGACGCACCGCGGAAATCGAAACCGCGGAGGGTCGAGAAACCGCCCGCGAAGAAGTTCTCGAAGATCGGCGTCTGGCTGCCGCTGAAGCCCGCCACGCTACGCAACATGAGCGTCTGACGCCCCGAGCGGTCGGGACGCTCGTGCAGCAGGAAGTACTGGCTGACTTCAATGATGCCGCGCGGGTAGTCGAACTGGCCGAAGCCCTGTTCGTAGGCCAGCTCGATGCGATGCCCTTCCGTCGGCAGGAAGGCGCTATCGCGCGTGTCGTGGACGAGCGCGGCGCGTGCCGTCCAGAGCTCATTGTCGCCCACGACATCGGCCAACTCCTGCGGCGTGGGCACCGCGGGATTGCGAATCTTGACGCTCTGCCCGCCGATGGTGACCGTGCCCGACAAGTCGGGCGAGAACTGATACCCCAGGCCGGTACGACCGCCGATGCGCTGTTCGTCCCACTCGAAGTAGCGGCGGTCGAACAAGAAGCCGCTGAGCGTGAGGCTCACCGGCGTGTCGGCCAGGTAGGGCTCGCGGAAGGTGACCATGTAGCGCTGCAACTGGCTGCCGGGCACGGCCTCGATACGAAGCTGCTGTCCGGCGCCGCGCCAGGCGGTGGCGTTGCGGATGTCGTCCCAACTGCGCGGCAGCCGCCGCCAGTCGAAGTTCTGCTCGTCCATGATGACCGAGCCGACGAGGCCGGCGTCGGAGTTGATACCGACGCCGAACATCAAGCGCCCCGTCTGCGTTTCCTCGACGTTCACATTGATCGGCACGGTGATCGTCGGCTCGTCTTCGAGCGCTTGCGGGAACTGCTGATTCTCGGGGAAGAGCGAGCCGGGCGTGTCGTAACCCTCGACCGGCGGACCGTAGGCCGCGGGAGGGGGCTGCGTGCTGGCCGGCGGCGCGCTTACCGGAGGAGCCGATTGCAAGTACCCCGGGGGGCCGTCGCCATAGGGCGAGGCCTGCGTGGCGGTCGGGGGAGGCGCATAACCACCCGGCGCCGGAGCGGCATAGGGCTGAGGATACGAGCCGGGCGGGGGGGCTGCTGTCTGCGGCGCGTAACCGGGCAGGGGCTGGTAGCCATTCGCTGGCGGAGCGTACGCAGGCGCGGCGGGCGCCGTGTAGGGCTGAGCCCCGTAGGGCTGCGCGGCGTAAGGTTGCGCCCCATATGGTGCTGGCGCGTAGGGTTGCTGCATGGCCGAGGCGCCGGCCACCGGAACGCCCGCCGTCGGATAGGGTTGTGGCGTGGTCGAAGGGAGCGTGTTGCCTTGCCACGGGGCCGTGTACTGAGCACGCACTACCGGGGGCTGGCCGGCTGCCGGAGCCAGGTTGGGACGTGCCGCCGAGCGCGCATTCGGCGACATCTCGGCAGGGCGACTTCCCCAACGCGAATCGCCCCCGGGCAACTCGGGAGATTGCCCACGCACGATTGGCATCGAGTGGGACACGCCGCGCATGATCGGCATCGAATGGCGGTTGCCGTGTTGCACGGGCATCGCGCGCTCGCCGCTCGTGGCCGGGCGGGTCATGCTCATCGGCCGATAGAGCTGCGGATCGAAGCGTCCCGGCTGCGGCGGCACCGCAGGATATTGCGGTGGTGTCGCGGGAGCCGTTTCGTCGACGCGACGCGCTCGCAAATGGTGGGGGATTTGATTCGATGGCACCGGAGTGCGTGATGGCGACGCCGGAGCAACTTCAGAGGCTGGCGACATGGGCCAGGCCGGCCTGGCCGCGGTACGCGGCGCCGGATCGGGGCTCTGTCCCCGAGCACGACCGCGAACCGGCTGATCGGCATAGCTGGGCGCGAGTTCCTCGGAACCGGGCGCCCTAAAGTTCTGCGGCACGGCGGGGGCCGGATGCTGCGGCGCGGCAGCAGGTTGAGGGGCAGCCACTGCGCGAGTCTGGAAGTGGGCGGGCATCGGCGCGGGCGCCGGGGGCGTTGGATTCTGAGGAGCCGGGGCGAAGACGGGGACCGGCATGCCCGGCATGGGGCGTGCCACGGCGTTTGGCTGCGGATCGGGGCTTTGTCCCCGGGCGCGATTGCGGCGCGGCTTTTCGGCGATGCCTTCTTCGCCCCCCTCGGTGCCGGGCGGCGAGTAGACGATCTGCGGCGGCTGTTGTCCCTGCGCGATGTTCGCGCCGAAGATGCCCGAGAGCTTTAAACGGCGTTCGCTGTTGCGGATTTCGCGGATGTCGATGATGTCGCCCGGCGCGAACGACAACTGATTCAGCACCGCGTTCTGCTTCGTGTGGGGATGGTCTCCCTTGATGTTGACGGTGATCGTACCGACGCGGGCCTTGGCCCCCTCGGAGATCGAGAAGACCAGGTCCAGCTCGCCCGGCTCCTCGAGGAAGCGCGGTTCGGCTTGGATATCGGCAAAGACGTGGCCGATGCCGCCGTACTCGTCGCGCACCGCCTGCAGGTCGGCATCCATCTGCAGTTGGTCGAAATGCTGCCCCGAGCGCAGCTTCGTCTTCTCGACCAATTCTTCGACGGTGTACTTCTTGTTGCCGACGAAGGAGATGTTGCGGACTTTGTAGCGAATGCCTTCGTTGATGACGAAGCGCACGGTGGCCCACTTCTGGTCGGGCTTGAAGATCGGCTCGTAGCTCACCTTGGCCTGGAAGAAGCCCAGGCTGCGGTAGTACGACGTCAGCTTGTCGACGTCCTGCGCGAGCTTTTCTTCGTCGTAGAAGCCCTTGAAGCCTTCGATCAGGTGGGGAACGTGCAGGATCGGCGTCTTCGACTGAATCTGCGTCTTGAGTCGCGCGTCGGTGGCGATCGTGTTGCCGAAGAACTCGACGTCGCCGATCTTCTGCTTGGGTCCTTCATTGATGACGTAGACGACGCGGCGGTCGCCACTCTTGTCGCCTTCGGCCACCTCGACGCGCACCTTGTGGAAGCCGCGCTCGCGGTAGAAATCCTCGATCTTGCGACGACCGTCGTCGACGGCGTACGGATCGATCGGGCCGCCCACTTTCAGATCGATCTGCTTCTTGAGCACCTTGATGCGAACGTAGTCGTTGCCGATGAAGTGGATTTCCTTCACCGAGGGACGCTCGACGACCTGGAAGATCACCGCCACGCCGCCAGGCACTTGCTGGTAGAGGGGCTTGATTTCGATGAACCAACGCGTGGCGTTCAGACGCTGGACGTCCTCTTCGACCATTTCGGTATCGAGCGGTCGCCCGCGACGCGTGCGAATGTGCGACTGCAACTTGGTGGGGGTCACGGTTTCGTTGCCCAAGACGCGCACGTCGACCACCATCTGGGCCTCGGGCGAGGAGGCCGGCGGCGCAGCCGCGCCCGTGGGGGCCGGAGCGGCGCCGCGCGACGGCGAGACCGGTCGGGCTGCCGGCGGCGGGGCCAACGGTTGGGGATCGGGGCTTTGGCCGCGCACGCGGAGCGGTCGCTCACTACCGGGCGGCACATGGATGATCGGCGGCTCTTGTCCCTGCGCAAGGTTCGCGCCGAAGACGCCCGAAAGCTTCAGACGACGCTCCGAGTGGCTTTGTTCTTGGCGAATCGCCTGGAGCTCGAAGATGTTGCCATGCGTCATGGTCCACTGCTTCATCAGTCCCGCCAGGCGGTCGGCCGTGATCGGTGGAACACGATAGGAAGTGCGGTAGTCAGACGCGGACCCGGCGAGCGCCGTCACTTCGGCCCAGCCGGTTGCCAGAATGATTCCGCAGATCATCCAGAGCACCGCGCGCAGACGAGGGGCGCCGGCATGGTGTTTTCTGGTGCCGTAGGGCGTTGCTGGACGGAGGAGGGCCATCAACACGTGTTCCGTGCGGCTGCGGTGACTCAACAGGTGACTGCGACGAGCGAAGACGTGAGTGTCGAAGGGTGGCGAACGACCGAGGTCGCCGCGTCCTGGGGTGATGCTGCCTGCGAAAGGCTGGCCGAATGGCCGGCGGCCACTCCAGGGGCGGGTAGAGATACTCAAACGCCCCCCACGCCACAAGCCGAGTTCACAGCCGAAGAGACCCGATCAGGGAAAAAGTGGCAGAATTCCCCCCCGAAGCGACCCGACGAAGGGATCGCTTCCGGAGATAGTCGCTTGCTTGCTTCGCCTGTTTGCGCCGTTTACGATGACGTGCGGTCGTTCGGGGCCGTTTTCTGTTCGGCGCCGGCGACGCTGTCACGCTCCGCTATCCCCTGCTTTTCCTGCCTCACCAATTCCCCCGAGATTACCCCATGAATGCTCGGCTGGCCGCGAGTTCGTTGTTACTGGGACTGATTCTTTCCGCGAGCTCCTCGCTGGCCGACGATCAGCGTGCCGACAACGCACCCCCGGAGGGGTTCGTGGCTTTGTTCAACGGCAAAGACCTGTCGGGCTGGAAGGGGCTAGTGCTCGACCCGGTCGAGCGGGCCAAGCTGACGCCCGAGCAGTTAGAAGACCTGCAGAAGGGGGCCGACGAAAAGATGCGGGCCCATTGGAGCGTGTCGGACGGCATGCTGGTCTTCGACGGGCACGGTCACTCGCTCTGCACGACGAAGGATTACGGCGACTTCGAAATGTGGGTCGATTGGAAAATCGAGCCCAAGGGTGATAGCGGCATCTACCTGCGTGGCTCGCCGCAGGTGCAGATCTGGGACGATCCGGTCGGCTCGGGCGGTCTGTACAACAATCAGAAGCATCCCTCGAAGCCGAGCGTGGTCGCCGACCGACCGGTGGGCGAATGGAACACCTTCTACATCAAGATGGTGGGAGATCGCGTCACCGTGAAGCTCAACGACCAGTTGGTGGTCGATGAAGTGCCCATGGAAAACTACTGGGAACGGGACAAGCCGATCTATCCCACCGGCCAGATCGAGCTGCAGAGCCACGGCTCGACGCTCTATTTCAAGAACGTCTATCTGAAAGAATTGCCGCGCGAGTAGCGGCGGCGCGACGGGGGGGCAGTGGCTAGTGGTCAGAGCGCGCGGCCTGCCGAGGGGGAGGGGCGTTCGAATCGGGTGCGAAGCTGCGCGATCTGTTCGTCGCGCTGGGCGACCTCGCCGGCAGGGTCGAACTCGAGCGGCTCGCCAAGCAACTCTTGCATCTGAGCGAGCGCCAAACGCCGCAGCGATTCGTCGGGACGGTCGAGCAACGTCAGCCAGGCGCGAGGATCGGCCGCGGCCGATTGCATGACGCGGGCGGGCAGATCCTCGGCTTCGTCGTTGGCCAGGTCCCCCACGATGCGTCGAATGCGAAAGCGCTGCTCGGCATCGAGCCTGCCCGAATCGAGACTATCGAGGTAGGGAATGATCGCCTGCCCGACTTGACGCAACAAGCGGTCGGCGGCGCGACGCTCGGCGAAGGCGTCGCTTCCCAACTGGGCGACGAGTTGGCTCCATTGCTCGCGATTCGTGCGTGACGGCGACTGCGCGGCGCGAATCATGCCCTCTTCAATTTCCTGCGCTGTCTGCATCAAACGCCAGTCGGGACGCAGCATCTCGAGCAGCGGCACCAGATGCTCGCGACAAGCGTCGGGCTCGTCCATCAGCAGGTACCACAGCGACGTGGAGCGATGGACCCGTTCCTGGCCGTCGGCGCCGATCCTCAGCTCGAGACTCGTGCCGATCTCTTGCACGAACGACATCGGCTCGATCTCCGAGGCATTGCTGCGCGGCAGGCGGCGGAGCGTGATGCGTTCCCCTTGATGCACCTGCGCAAGAATCTGCTCGGTCGCCGTGGTGAGCTCGTACTCGAAGGTAGGCTGCGTGCCGGTGAACTCGATCGTGAGCCGCTCGCTGCGATCCTCGTTCGTCGAGTTCGACGTGATGCGGCCGCCGAGTTGCGGCGCCTGGGCCACGATGCGCCCACCGGCAACGAGAAGCTGAACGCGGCCAAGCTGCTTGCTCAGGTTCTCGTTCATCGAGAGCTTCTGAGCGGCGGCCTCTGGGGCGTTCGAGAGGAACACCGCGACCGCAAGAATTGCCCACACGCACCGGCAAATGTTCGAGCGATGCTGCATGCCCCCCATCTTATGCGAGAGGCGCAAAGCGTCGCAAGAGAAATGCGTGGGCCAGGCGATTCGTGCGCGGAAGATCGGAAGCGACGAGCGGACTATTGCTTCTGGAAGCAGTAGAGCGCCTTTTCCGTACGTACGTAGATGCGATCGCCGACGATCGCCGGCGTGGCCATCATCATTTCGCCGAGATCGTTTTCGGCGAGTTTGTCGAACGTGCGGCCCGCGGCGACGACGGCAAGGATGCCCCCTTCGCTGGCCAGGTAGACTTTGCCGTCGGCCACGACGGGACTGGGGCTGAACGCGCCTGCGCGGCTGGCCACACGCTCGGAGTAGCATTGCTCGCCCGTGGCGGCATCGAGCACGCTGAGCACGCCGTTCTCGCGCAGCATGTAGAATAAACCGTCGGCCACGGCGGGCGTGGGCACGTCTGGGGTGTCTTCCGTGCGCGTCCAAAGATGGTGCGTCGCCGTGACATCCCCCGATCCGCCCGGCTTGATCGCGTGGACCGGTCCGCGCTTGGCGCTCGACACGTAGATGCGCTGGCCATCGGTGACGGGCGAGACCACGATCCGCAGCGTGTTGTTGTCCGTGGGATTGATATCGCCGTGGCGCCAGATCTCCTCGCCCGTGGCGGCGTCGTAGGCATTCGCCAGATCGGCGCCGCAGATGACCACTTCGGCCCGATCGGGATACGTGAGGATGCAGGGGCTGCTATAGGCGTCCTTCGACTCGTCCTTGGCGTCGGTCGTGCGGCCGGTCTTCCACCGCACCTCGCCGGTGCGCTTGTCGAGCGCCGCGACGAGCGACGTGCCCTGGTGCAGGTAGGGCACAAAGAGCGAATCCTGCCACAAGAGCGGCGTGAAGCCGAAGCCGAAGAGCGTGTCGTACTTGCCGAAGAGGTCGTTCAGGTTGACGCTCCAAACCGGCGCGCCGTCCATGTCGAAGCAGTGCAGTTCGCCCGTCCCCACGAGAAGCCAGACGTGCTCGCCGTCGGTGGCGGGGCTGGGAGTGGCAAAGTTGTTCTTGCCATTGAAGCCGAGCTTGCGGTTGCCGGTGCCGACCTTGCGCCGCCAGCGTTCCTGCCCCGCCAGATCGAGGGCCACAAGATAGACCTCTTCTCCCTCGGGCGTGACGGTGAAGATGTAATCGCCCCAGACGGCTGGCGTGGCCGCACTATGGCCGGGCATCTCGACTCGCCATAGCAGGTTCTTCTCCTTGCCGAATTCGACGGGCAGGTCGTGTGCCTCGGTCGCGCAGGTGCCGTGCGGTCCGCGCATTTGGGGCCAATGGTCGGCCGAAGCGTGCTCGGTGTGGAGCAAGACCAGCAACAACGCGAGTAGAAACAAGCGAACGAGACGGGCCTTCATGGGGGAATCTCGCAATGCGGTACGCGGCAGGAGCAGGGGGGATCTCACGATGGATCACGACCCCGCCAGGTGGCGACACCGCGATTCTAATCGACGAGTGGGGCCCGGGAAAATGACCGTGTGGTGGATGGCGCTGCCCGGCCGTTTAGAGCTTGGGCAACTGGTCGGCCGTCTTGCGCGGGATCATGCGGGGCTGCTCGACGCGGATGCCCGGCGGGGGTGGATTGTTCGCGTTGGGCGTATTCATTGCGGGGGGAGGTGGCACGTAGCCCTCTTCCACGCGGAAGCCGAACGGTTTTTCCAACTCGCGCTGGGCCAATAAAGCCCAGGGGGTGCCGGGGTTGTTTTCCACCGCACGCTTGAGCAGACGCGTGGCCTCGGCGGCGGCGCGCTCCGAGACACTGCCGAAGTTGATCTTCTCGTCGGGGACGAACTCCCAGCGATTCGACTTCTGATCGACGAAGTCGGAGCCTTTTCCCTTCATGACGGCGCAGGCCCAGTTGAATTCGTGGCAACGAACCTGCATCGCCAGCAGGCGGCCCAGCGTCAGGTCGTACCAGGCCTGCCAGCGGGGAGAGACCTCTTGCGAATACTCCTGCTCCATCCCCTTGTTGCCAAAGGGGGCGAGCGCCCGTTCGATCGTCAACAGGTCGTAGGCGACCGATTCTTGCGCTTCGCGAAGCTGCTGCTGAAAGTTGTCGCCCGTGGGGGCAAACGACAGAGTGGGCGTTCCCTTCAGATCTCGCTGATGGGTGATGTCGACCGCCGAGAGGACCGCCTGGCGAACTTTGCTCTGCTTGACCCCTTTGGTGTACTCGTTGGCCGAGGTGTAGGCCGGCATATAGCGGCGCAGATCGGCCAGTCGGAAGCGGGAACCGTCCGCCTTGCTTTCGCTGATGAAGTAGGCGCCGCCGGTTTCCGTGGCGAGGCGCGTCAGGGCGTAGGGGCCCACGCCGGCCCGCAGGTTGTCGTGCTGCGGACCATTGAACCAGTAGGGCAATTTCAACAGCTCGGGCCGGGCCGTGTCGGGACCGCGGTCGACCGGTAGCTGATAGACCTGGCCATCCTCGGGATCGCGGTATTCCTGCGTGCCGACCTCGCGGCCGAACATGGCCGAGGGACCGACGGCAAAGACCGGTACCGTCAGCCGCTGGCAGATATTGATCGCCTCTTCGAGCCGGGCCATGTCGTCCCCCGACTCGTCGGTCCAGATGACGACCATCAGCTTGCGTTTTTCACGCGAGCGGAGGGCCTTGTACTGATCGACCGACGCGATGACGGCCGAGAAGACGTTCTCTTGCCCCGAGTCATCGATCGGCACCGAACGGATCGCGTCGACGATCTTGTCGCCATCGCCCGTGGGTGGCACGAGCGTGGCCGAGTTCTGGCCGAACGAGGCGACGGTGCTCAACAGCGCGCCCGCGGAGAGAGAACCCAGCTCGTCGATTTCGCGATAGACGCGCTTCAAGCGGTCGGCGACCGCCTCGCGCTCGTCGACGAGACTGATCGAGGCATCCATCAGCCAGATGACGAGCACGTTGCTCTGTTCGAGATTCAGCGCGATCTCGCGCGTGAGGCGATCGACGGCCCCTTCGACGGACGCGACTTCTCCGCCGACGGTGCCGTGGCTGACGAGCACCTTGTCGAGCTCGATGCCGCGGATCTGCTCGGGGGCCATGATCTCGAGCGAAGGTCCGCCCGAGCCGGTGGTGGGCAGGGCGCTCGAGAGCGCAATCTGGGGGCCGACGATCGAGCTGCTGAAGCTGCCGCCACCTCCGCCTCCCCCGACTGAGCTGGGCATGGCGCTGCTCGACGCGCCCCCGACCGAGGCGAAAACCGATTCGCTAATCATCTCGCTGGGGGTGGCGATCTCGAGTTGTTCGGGAAAGTTGTCGAGCGGCTCAAATCGCTCGGGCTGATCGACGAGGGCCTCGATCTCGCGCAGGACGACCGTGGGAATGGCCGCGAACTCGATCTGGCCGAAGGCCGCCAGCAGCACGAAATGGAGTCCCAGGCTGATGAGCACGGCCCAAAGCAACGTGCGATTCGCCGAAAGGGTCGTGAGTTGCGAGAGCAGCCCGGAGAAGCGGCCGCCGGCTGCGCGCAGATCTTCGACCGCCGCCGGCTGCACCGTGGGCGCAGAGGCTGCCTGGGTCGATGGGGGCGCAAGCTCGGGCATGCTACTCCTCTTCCAAGTTCTGAGCTGGAGGCAGCTTAGTGGCCAGTTTTAATTTACCAAGCGGCTCCCACCGCGGCGAACAAAAATCGTCCGGCTCGCACGTCCGCACGTCCCTAAGTTGCTAACCCCGCTGGCGGCGAATCGGATCGCCGAAGTTCCCCCGGCTCGAGCGTCCCGTCGGTTCAGGCGACCGACTTTTCGTCGTCGAGCGTATCGGCGGGGGCCTCGTTCTTGGCGCCGTCTGGCGTTACCAGGCCGTTCGCGCCGCTACGGGCCAGGTTCCGGCTGACACGGCGTTCGAGTACCCGGGCGATGCGGTTCTTCCGACGACGGTAGTAGACGTAACCGACGATCGCCACCACCAGCAAGACGAGGCCCGTAAAGCCAAGGCCGAAGCCACGGATCCAGGTGAGCAACTCGTGAATGCGCGGGGCGAAGTGGAAGCTGAGGCTAAAGAAGATCCCGATGACGATGGTCGCGCAGATGGCATCGACCACGATGAAGCGGCGAAACGGCAAGCGCAGAATGCCCGCGGCGAGAAAGGCGGCCGAGCGGATGCCGACCATGAAACGCGCCAGGATCAGCACCTTGAGGCCGTGCTGCAAAATCATCTGCTCGACGCGTGCTTCGCGCTCGGGTCGGAGAAACCGTGTGAAGAAGCGATGGTCTTTGAGCGCGCTGTGACCAAAGTGGTAGCCGATGGCGTACAGCAGGCAATCGCCGGCCAAGGCCCCCACCAGGCAGGCAAGAAAGGCCAGCCAAGGATTCAATTGGCCATAGGCGCTCGCGGCGCCGGCGATGACGACGGGCAGTTCTTCGGGCACGGGCAGGCCTATCCCGCTCAGCAGCAGGACCGCCACAATGCCGAAGTAGGAAATGTTGCCGAAGAGGTAATCGAACATCAGGGGAGATGACGGTGCGAGCGGCGGAAGGATGCGCCCTGGAACGGACACCAGATCAATTCTAACCCCGCCCGCGGTTTAAGGCTGTCGGAACTTAGGCGGTCGTGGGCCGAACCTTGCCTGTTAGAGTCGGAATATGCGGAACACCAACGACTTGGCGGGGTAATGGGCGGGACCCGAGGCAAGGACGTCTCCGACCGGCCAGGCGCGGTCACCATGACCCAGGCTGCCGGCAGCGGTCGGTGCAACCGCAGGGCTCCCCACTACTTGCCTGCTTCCTCTAGTCCGAACAACCTGAAAACTTACCTATTCTTCCCCAACTGGACAACTGCGACTGCGGTCGCACAACAGGGAAGATGGGAATCGGTTCACCCTCGTCCGGTTTACTACGGCCGGCGGACGTAGGGGGATCGATTAGCCCACCTTAGACAATTTCGTCCAGGCGCCGGAATTCTTCGTCGCGCAGGTTGATGGATTCGCATGCCAGCGGGGCCCCCGGCGATGGCTGGTAGGTGAGTACCGCCCCAATCTGCGGCCGGGATTCGCAATAGGCCCGCGTGGCCTCGACCCCCATGACGTAGAAGGCCGTGGCGAGCGAATCGGCCTCGGCGGCTGTCGGGGCCACGGCGGTCGCCGACAGAACTCCCTCGGCGGGCCAGCCGGTGCGCGGATCGAGGATGTGGCCGTAACGTTTCCCCCCGTGGCGAAAGAACTGGCTGCCGGCCCCTGAGGTGCCTATCGCTCGATCGTGGAGCACGATTTCAGCGATGCGCCGCGCGGGATGCAAGGGATCGAGCAGGCCGACGATCCAGCCGGGCCGGTCGACGGGTTGCGCCGCGTGCGTGCCGCGCGCCAGGACGCTGCTCTGACCCCCGTGCCAGAGAAAATGGTCCACCCCAGCGGCAAACATGCTGGCCGCCGCGCGATCGAGCGCGTAGCCTTTGCCGATGCTTCCCAGGTTCAACTCGACTCCGGCCCTGGTAAAGCGGAGCGTTCGCTGCGCTTCATCGAACTCGACGTGCCGCATGCCGACCGATTCCCTCGCTTGGGCGAGCGCCTCGTCGGTAGGAATGGCCCCTTCGCGACGATAGAAGCCCCAAACCTTGGAAAGGGGTCCGGAGGTGATGTCGTAGGCGCCGGCAGTCTCCTCGTGCAACCGCGCGGCCTGCTGCAGCAATCGAAACAGCCGCGGCTCGACGGCCATCCACCCCAGCGCGGCCTCGCGATTGAGGCGCGAGATCTCGCTCGTATCGCGATAGACGGTCAGTTGTGCTTCCAGTTGATCGACCAGGTCGAGCGCCACCAGCGCGGCGGTCGTGGCCTGCTCGTGCTCGCCGGCATTCACGACCACTTCGAACTCGCAGGCCATCGCGCGCCGGCCGTAGCGAATGACGTAAGGCTCGGCCGGTGCGGCGCGTCCGCGCAAACCGCTGGCCGGTGAAGTATCGGCGAGCCCCTGGTCGACCAGCTCCGCCAGCGCATCGACGGCCCCCTTTCCGGTGAGAAAGTCGCGCCGTGAGCCCGTGCGTGGTTCGTCGTGCGGCATGCTTCGATTATACGGTGAGGCGCCCCGTTGGCGCACGACACCTTGCTTGCCGCTAGCGCCAGGTGGGCTCATAATCGAGGGATGCCGCGACCTTTTCTCGCCACGATCGTTGTCTTGGGTTGCCTGGGCCTGGCGGTCCATACGCTGGTCGAGCTGGCCGCTGCGCAGGCGCCTTTGGCCCGCCGGCGCCACCGTCCGCGGGCCCACTTCACGGCGCCGCCACCCCGGTGGGATGCTAGCGTCCGCGACGTCTTTTTTCCCGACGCAAGCAAGGAATTGGGGCCTGGCACAGCTCCCTCGCTTCCGCTCGCGGGGGCGATGCCGACTCCGTCGCCTCCCAAGGTTGCGAACTCCCCGCCGAGTCCGTCGCCGGCGGCGACCGCGACACAGGCCGAGCAATGGTCGAAGGTGATCTCGCCCGAGACGATCGAGGACGAGGTCAAAGCGATCTCGCAGACACTCGGCGAGTTGACGCAGACGGCCGGCAAGTTCAAGTCGGGGGGCTATCAGGATGCCCGCGTGCAGTTCACCGTGCTAGCAGCGCTGTTCGGCATCATCGCCGAGTACGACACCGACGTGCGCTGGAAAGAGGTCGCCCCCTCGATGCGCGACTCGATGGCCCGGGCAGGCAGGAACTCGAAGGCCGGATCCGACACCACCTTTCAGGAGGCCCGGGTGCGCAGCACCGAGCTGCAAGATCTCGTGCGCGGCGGCACGGGGATCGCCGGAGAAGGCAAGCCGCGCGAGGATTGGGCCACGATCGCCGACCGCCGACCGATCATGACGCGTCTCGAAACCGGCCAGCGCGATCGGCTCGTCCCCTGGACCGGTTCGCAACAGGATTTCGAGCGGCACGCGCCAGAGCTTCTGCACGAGGCAGAATTGCTGACGGCGCTCGGTCGCATTATTCAGTCGCACGAGTACGAGTACGGCGACGACGAGACGTACCAGGAATACGCTCGCCAATTGGAGGCCGCCTTGTCGCGACTGACCGAGGCGACGCGGGCCAACGATTTCGCCGGAGCACAGGAGGCCGCGGCAGCCGCCACCAAGAGCTGCGATCAGTGTCACGGCGATTTCCGCAGCTAGGCGCGCTAGCGTAACGTGGCGCGCGGCACGATGGCCGTCTTCGACCCCGGCGAGACTCCTCCCACGGGTCGCACTGAAACGCGGCTCACCTCATCGGTCACTTCGTACGCCGTGCCGGTGAGCGGGTTCGTGGCATAGGGGGGGCGCGCGTGCCCCGCGGCCAGCGAGAGAGCAATGCAGTAAGCCTCGCAGGTCGCGCGATCTTCGGCTTGCACGCGTTGCGCGTGTTCGACGTCGGCCAGTAGTAGCCGAGCGGCGATCAGCGGGTAGCGCTCTTGCGCTTCCAGGTCGGCGAGCTCGGCGTGCAACGTGGCGAAGGCCTCGTCGCGCTCGAAATAGGGCCGGCGGCAGGCCTCGATCAAGCGGCGCATCGCCGCCAGGTAGAACCACTCGTCGGCATCGAGCTCGCTGGGAATGAATCGCCGGAAGCGGCCGGCGAGTCCCTCGGCTTCGAACTGAGCGATTTCTTCCGGCGTCAGCAGTCGAAGGATCTTGCGTTGCCGCGCCATCTCGTAGGTGTACATGCCCTGCGCGCGGTCGCCGATCCAGGCCTCGGCATCGGCCGGCCAGCGGTCGAGTTGATAAGCAATCAAATGGGCCAGATAGGCCTGATCGTCCTGAGTGACGCCGGGCTGTTCGACCAGATGGGCCACGATCGACAGGGCTTCGATGCGAGCGTAGGCGCCCTCGATGCGCGACACGACGTGCCGCTCGTGCGCGAGATGCTCGGCCCAGCGCAGGCTGCGCACGAGCGATTCGATCGCCCCGGAGAGATCGCGTTTGGCCAGCGCGCGCGACGCGGCGAAGGCCTCCCACCGCGCGGCGAGTCGCGCGGTGCGCACCAACGAGAGATCGGCCAAGGCGCCACGCGCCGGATCGATACCCAGGTCGCAGCGTGGGCGATCGAGCGCGCGGCGCGTGACGTCGAGTTGATGTTCGTGCCCGGCCAGCATGCTCGCGCCCTGCTCGAGGGCCTCGCCGGCCAGGGGCAGCCCCCCCAGGGCAGCGATCGCCGCGGAGCGTCGCTCGAGATAGTCGAGATCATCGAGCGAGAAGAGCCCCGTCAACGGCGCCGCGGCGTTCTGTTCCATGGGAACCGCCGCGCGTTGCACCAGTAGAGGCGTGGCATGTTCGTCCAACAACCGAGCCAGCTCGCGGCGCAACTCGGGGTGTTCCGACGCGCGCAGGCCGGGCAACTCCGCAAAGGGCTCCTTGGGAGTGTGCAAGCGCTCGCGCGCGGGGCTGGGCCCACAGCCCGAGGCCACGAACGCGGCAACCAGCAAAGCGAGAAGCATCCAGCTCGACTTCATGCGGGGATGCTATCGCAGCACCGCAGGGGGCGGGAAGATCAATCGGCGGCGGCAGGCGGGCTTTCCGACTCGTGCAGGCCCTCGCTCCGGAGCCGAGCCCGACGGCGTTTGCTCGCCTGCCGTTTGCGACGTTTGCGGCTCGAGGCGGGGAGCTTGCCCAGCATGCTATCGCCGAAGACGTCGAGACGACGAGCGTTCGTGCGACCGGAGTTGCTCATCGGCCTAACGGCTGGAGGTTTGTCAAAGTCAGAAGTTCGGCAACCTATATCACAAGCGCGAAGCGTCCGTTTGGAAGTTGCGATTTTCGCGGCATCATAACCCGAAGCGTCAGCGAGGAAGCACTTTGCTCGACGTTCTTTGCAGGAGTTCCCTCGCTCACGCTTCGGGTTAGGTTGTAGGTTCCCGAACTTCTGGCTTTGACAAGGAGCACTAGACCGAGCGCGGCTTGGCTTTTTCTCGCTTGCGGCCGTAGAGCCCGTTCTGGCCGAAGGAAGCCAGGTTCTCGAGCTCGATCATTTCGGCCAGGCCGGCCTCGGCCAGCTCGCGACCGCTGACGTAGCGGCCCGGACTGATCCAGCGACTCACTTCGTCGTACGAGATGCCGAACAACACGGCCAGCAGGCGGTCCATGTCGGTTTCGAGATTGCCGAAGTGGCGTGCCCATTCGGCGGCCTCGGCCAGCCCCACGTGCTCTTCGCTCTGCCACTTCATGGGGTGGAAGAGCAGCACGCTATAGGGGGTGACGACGCGTCGCACGCAGGCGGCAAAGGGCCACAGGGCGGCCGACGAGCATTCGCCCGTGACGATGCCCGTCGCGCGCAGGCCGCGCAGCCGAATCAGCGACATCAGCGAGATGGCGCAGTAAGGGCTGCCACCGGGCGAGTCGAAGTAGAGCGTGCATTCGCCCCCCAGCGGCACGTCGAGCAACTTGTCGGTGAGATCCCCTTCGTTGTCGGTCAGGTCGCCGACGAGCGCAATCTCGATGGGACCTTCACGATCATCGTGGCGCATACCAACGTTTTCCTGTGCGAGGCGAAGCAGCGCGAGACGTCGACGAGCGACTGCGACAGAACGGCGCGACAAGACTTCCGAGCCTTGTCGCCGACGAGACTACAGGCAGATATAGCTTGATCCAGCCGGCCGGACAAGCAATTGCAGCGAGAATCTCCGCACAACCGCCACGGACCGCACGACCCGCGCCGTATGGAGCGCTTATTCGCCATCCAACACGTTGCCGGCGGCATCGACCTTGCGCTCGCGCAGTCGTGATTCCCCCTGACAGCATTCGCACGGCTTGAGCTCGTACATGGGGATCGAGCAGATGTCGCACCAGTAATCGAGTTCGTATCGCCCGTCGGGCCTCCGCGTGTAGACGCGAATCACCTGCACGACGGGCGAACCGTCGTAGCGGCGCACGAGCAGTTCCAGGTCGAGACCGCGCAGGCGCGGATCGAGATGAAAGCCCCGGCCACGCACATCCTTGGCCAAAGGCACTAGCTCGCCGTCGGTCGTCTCGAGCGCGACGGCCGCATGCGCGGCGTCTTCATCGGTGGCGATGCCGAAGCGACGCTCGAGCGCCTCGGCCAGCCACACGATCTGGCCGCGGAGCGTGACGGTCTTGAACTTCGCGCTCGGCTCGGTGTCGGAAGCAGAAGGCGCATCGTCCGCCAGCAGGCTCGCGGTAGCCCACGGGGCCGCCACGAGGCCTAAACAGAGCGTTGCTAGCACGACCACGCGCTTCATGAGTCGATGATTAACCCCGGCACAGGCAGACCCCCTGCGCCGCTTTTCATGGGCCGAGTCGGCACGGCGATCCTTGTCAGGTACGCCGTACCTGACCTATCCAGCGCCTTGTGCCCTGTTCATTCGCTTGCGTGACCGACGACGATCATTTGGACGACGAGCGGTTCGACCGCGTCTCCCCGCTTCGCCTGCCCGGCAAAGCGCAGGCTCCAGCGATCGGCCTCTTCATTATGATGCAGGCCGGGCAATTCTCCTTCGACATTGCCGGCATTGATCAGGCTCAGCATGGCCGGGTGCGACGTGCCTACCGACGCGGCGCTGGTGGTCCACAGCACGTCCTCGGCCATCGTGGCGGGGTCGGTGTCATCGGCCACGGGCAACAGCAGCATGAAATCGCGCGTTTCGGACGTCCCCACGTGATTGCCATCCTCGGGCTGCAGCGCGAAACGCAATGTATAGAGGCCGGCCGGAACTTCCTGATCGCGGAAGTCGCCCCCCTTCTTGTGATAGCGAATCACGCCGATGAACTCGCCCACGCTAAAGGGATAGAGCATCGACAGGCTGGGCGTGAAGTCGGCCTTGGCGTTCCACTCCTTGGCGAGCCAGATATCGCAGAACTTGTTCGAACCGCGCGAGACACGCAGCCCGGCCGGGTTCAGCCCGTCGCGAATCGCGGCGCTGAATTCCTCCGGAGCCGGTTCGTCGAGCGACGCCACTTTGTAGTCGACGGCGCGGGCGGCATCCGCCATCGCAAGCAACAAGAGGGGCAAGAGACAAAGTCGGCAGAGCGCTGGCATCGGGTGAGTCCTCTCGGTTCGCTGGGCGTCGCACGACGCGAAAGTTGCGGCGCTCGTCAGGCACGGGGCGAGCGCGCGGGATGTTCGGGTTCGGGGGTCGGCGGCGTCGTACCGCGCGTCGGCGATCGTACGCCGTCGCTGGCAGGGACTACCCGACCCGTCGTGGTCAGGGTTGCGAAATCGGGTGGGAATCGGCGGGCTCAGCGCGGCAGCCGGCGGCGAGCCACGAAGTGCGAACGTCGCTTGCGCCGGGCGATTTCGGCCCAGTCGACGCGGCCGTTCCACGGGGGCGGACCGCCAAAGTCCCATGCCAGTATACGCCCCAGGCGCGGCGGGTGGCAAAAGGGCGCCGGCCGTCGATCGCCCTGTCGGGCGGCTCGCAAAACCCAGCGCAAGGGAAGCCCGTTTTTAGGGTCAATCGTTTCCGCTAGTAGCCGAACGTGGCCAGAAACGAGCTGCGAGTCCGCGGGTTGGTCCACTTGGTCCCCAGGCCACGGCCGGCAAAGCCACCACTCACGGTGTAGGCGGGCTCGAAGTTCTGCACGTCGGCGAGGGGCGGGTAGAAGACCGTCTCGTTCGTGCAGACGCAGTCTCCCTGTCCCATCTTGCGCGTGGTCAGCTCGGCGAGCTTGCCCGCCTGCAAGGTACCCACCATCTCGTTGTGATCGGCGGTCATGGCGATGTCGACCGACTCGATGCGAACCACCTCGCCCAGCACGCGGCCGGCCTGGGTCTTTACAAAGTCGACCAGTGCTTCGCGCTGCTCGGACGAGGCCTGGCTATCGACGAGAATCACCGAGCGAATCGGGTCGGGGCGAATCTCGAGTCCGCCGCCGAAGCCCAGCGTATCGGCCGCATGAACCACGGCGACCACCTTGAGACCGGCCAGATCGATGCCGGCGATTTCGCCGCGGTCGACGCTCCAGGCCATGATCGCGTCTTCACCGGTCAGACCGACCTGGGCATTGGCAAAGCAGGGGCCCGTGTAGATGTCGCAGGTGCGGGTTTCCAGGTAGTCGCCCGACAGGCCCGACAATTCGACGGCCGGCGCCGGCGATACGAGGACGGCAAACATGGCGAGCACGCAGAGACACAGGGCGGCAACGCGGACCATCGTGCTTCTCCCTCTCTCGAACAATTATTGGCGGAACGGTCCAGCATGGACCGGAGTTTGACGTACGGCTCATTCTACCGGGGCCGCGAAAGAGGGTCCAGCGCGCTCGAAGCCCAGGCGATGCTCCCAGTAGGAAACCGCCGCGTCCACCGCGCGCTGCGGCAGAAAAGCTTTTGCGACCGGCACGACTTCGTATAATCGACCGCGTTCGTGCGGTTCGACTTGGTGGAGTTTTCCGGAACGACTCCCCCTCAGACACTTCCGCCACTGCTTGCCGTGCCCGAACCGGCAGGGAAGACGCATGGGCATTCGCCTCAACTGCCCGAATGGTCACAAGCTCCATTTGAAATCGTTCCTGGCGGGGCGACGCGGCATTTGTCCGCATTGCGGGGCGCGTTTCGATATTCCTGGCGAACGTCTGCCCGAGCTGCCGCCGGAAGCACGCACGGTGGCCACTAGCACGCCGCGTCCTTCGAGAGGAACGCGACATCGCCCTCCGGCGAAGCACGGCTCGTCGGCGGCGCTGGCCGCCCTGGATGTCGAACAACTGCTCGGCGTTTCGCTGGATCTGCCCGCCGCCATCGCCGAGGCGCCAGGGGCCGAGTGGCACATGAAGCTTCCGACCGGTGAGCAGTTCGGCCCGGCCGATGGACCCTTGATGCGCCAATGGTTGGTCGAAGAACGCGTGCCTGCCGAGGCATACGTCTGGCGCGAAGGGTGGAGCGAGTGGCAGCGGGCCGAAACGGTGTTCGACGGCCGCACCGCCGCGCGGGCGGAAGCTCCCGCGGCCGTCTTTCCCGAGTCGTTTCACGAACGCGAGTTGACGGTCACTCCCGCGACCCGGGCCGCCCTGGGCAAGAGCTCTGTCGCCAGCAAGCAGAATCGCTTGTTCATCCTCGCCATGCTCGTGGCGTTGCTGGTGATCGTGCCCGTGCTGATCCTGATCGTGACGCGCTGAGGCGGCGAACGCTGTCAGGTACGGTGTACCTGTCTACTCGACCGTCACGCTCTTGGCCAGATTGCGTGGCTTGTCGACGTCGCAGCCGCGCAGTACCGCAATGTGATAGGCGAGCAACTGCAGCGGGATCGAGGTAATGATCGGCTGCAGGAAATCTTCGACCGGGGGGACATGAATCACCTCGTCCGCCAGTTGCGCGACGCGGCGGTCCCCTTCGCTGACGATGGCGATGATCGGGCCGCCACGGGCTTTGATCTCTTCCAGGTTCGACATCACCTTGTCGTAGACCAGCCCGTGCGGAATGAGGAACACGCTGGGGGTGTTTTCGTCGACCAGCGCGATGGGGCCGTGCTTCATCTCGGCGGCGGGATAACCCTCGGCGTGGATGTAGCTGATTTCCTTCAGCTTGAGCGCTCCCTCGAGCGCCGCCGGGAAGTTGTACTGCCGGCCCAGGTACAAGAAGTTCGACGCGTGGTGGTACTTGGCGGCGATGTCGCGCACCGCGTCGTTCGTCTCGAGCGCCTGCTGGATGCGGTCGGGCAGTTCCTCGAGACGGTCGATGATCTTGCGTCCCGCGCCATAGCTCAGGTGACGCAGGCGGCCGAAGTAGAGGGCCAGCATCGCCAGGGCGACACACTGCGACGTGAAGGCCTTGGTCGAGGCGACGCCAATCTCCGGGCCGGCGTGCAAGTAGACGCCGCCGTCGGCCTCTTGGGCAATCGTGCTGCCCACGACGTTGCAGATGGCCAGCGTCGGGTGGCCTTTGCGCTTCACCTCGCGCAGCGCGGCCAGCGTATCGGCCGTTTCGCCACTTTGCGTGATGGCGAAGAGGAGCGTGTTCTTGTCCAGCGGAGGGTTGCGGTAGCGCAGCTCGCTGCCGTATTCGACCTCGACCGGAATGCGGGCGAACTCTTCGATCAGGTACTCGCCCACCAGGCCGGCATGCCAGCTCGTGCCGCAACCGGTGAGCACGATGCGGTCCACGTTGCGCAACTGCGCCGGCGTGAGATTCAACCCGCCGAAGACCGCCGTCGCCTGATCGGACGAAAGACGGCCCCGCATCGTGTTACGCACGGTCTCGGGCTGCTCGAAGATCTCCTTGAGCATGTAGTGCGGGAAGGCGCCGAGCTCGACGTCGGTCGGGTCGAGATCCAATACGTGCAGCCGCGGCTCGACCTGGCCGTGATCGCGATGCGAGACGGTAAGGGAGCTCGCGGTAATCACCGCCAGTTGATGATCGGCCAGGTAGACGATCTTGTCGGCAAAGCCGACCAGCGGCGAGGCATCGCTGGCGATCATGTGGGCGCCGGGGCCGACGCCGACGACGAGGGGGCTGCCCAGCCGGGCCGCGATGATCACGTCGGGATGGTCACGGAAAAGAATCGCCAGTCCGTAGGTGCCGTGCAGTTGCGCGAGGGCCGCCTCGACGGCCGCGACCAGCGGCGCGTGGGGATCGCGCGACTGGGAGTCGGTTTCGGCCTGCGTCTGCTCGAGCGCTTGAGCGATCAGGTGGGCGATGACTTCGCTGTCGGTGGCCGACTGGAAGACGCAGCCGGCCCGTTCGAGACGTTGCTTGATGGCGGCGTAGTTCTCGATGACGCCGTTGTGGCAGATGGCGACGACCCCCGCCGCGCCCCCCAGGTGCGGGTGGGCGTTGACGTCGTTTGCGGGGCCGTGCGTGGCCCAGCGCGTATGACCGATGCCGATCTGACCGGGCGTGGTCTCTTCGGCGACGAGGGAGGCGAGCCCCTCGATGCGTCCGGCTTGCTTCACGACGTGGAGCGCCCCGTCGGCAGTCATGGTGGCGATGCCGGCGCTGTCGTAGCCGCGATATTCGAGGCGGCGCAGCCCTGCGACGAGAAACTCCGCCGCCTCACGAGGTCCGATATAGCCAACGATTCCGCACATGGGCGTGTATCTCCCGCAGGGCCGCTCGTGGATGGATCCGGAGAATTCGGCCGCCGCGCTCCGATAGGATTCCACGCCTTGCCCGGCGACGCGAAGCCCAATCTCGGCGTGGGCCGCACAGCCCGCCCGCCAAACGGGGTGCGGATAGTAGCAAACGCCGTGGAATCTCCCTAGCCTAGAGTAGCTTACGCCGTTCAAGCGGGGTCAGGGGTCAGTGGTTAGGGGGCAGGCGAACCGCGAAATTCGCCAAACCCGCTGCAATTGTAGACGGCGCAGCAGGTTGCTATATTCCAGGGTTCATCGCTGTTCTGAGGAGTCTCTCGATGAGAGGCCGGATCGGGCGACGGGAACTTCTTAACTGGCGGTGTCTGTAGCGTGGTCGCGGCACGAGCCCGGCCCATCCCGCCGCTCCCCCCGGAACGGCCTCCTGCGGTCATCGTTCGTCGGACACATGGTAAATCGAAATCTTATTCGCGGTTTGGATATCAGCGAGGACGAGTGGGAATCGGAATTGTCAGTGGCGTTGGCCGGCACCGATCCCGATTCGATCGATTGGGGGGGTGGTGACGTTTCCCTGAATCAGATCGTCGAGGCGCGCGTCATTCGCATCGAAGGAGACAACGTCCTCGTCGACGTGGGTTACAAGAGCGAGGGTACCATTCCGCTCAGCGAGTGGGGCGAGGAAGACGAGCCCCCCGTCGTCGGCCAGCAGTTCCGCGTGCTGGTCGAGGATGTCGAAGATCCGCACGGCGGCATGCCCGGCGACGGCGGCATGATCGCGCTGTCGAAGCGCAAGGCCGAGAAGCACGACGCCTGGCTGAAGGTGATGGAGTCGGTACACGAGGGAGACGTGGTCACCGGCAACGTCACGCGCAAGATCAAGGGTGGTTTGCTGGTCGACATTGGCGTGAACGTCTTCCTGCCGGCGAGTCAGGTCGATATCCGCCGTCCGCACGATATTGGCGATTACATCGGCCGCACGATCCAGTGCCTGGTGCTGAAGATCGACGAGTCGCGCCGCAACATCGTGGTGAGCCGCCGTTCGCTGATCGAGACCGAACGTGCCGAGAAGAAGTCGGCCCTGCTGTCGAATCTCGAGATCGGCCAGTTGCGCAAGGGCACGGTGAAGAACATCGCCGAGTTCGGTGCGTTCGTCGACCTGGGGGGCATCGACGGTCTGCTGCACATCACCGACATGAGCTGGGGCCGCATCGGCCACCCGTCGGAAATGGTGTCGATCGATCAGGAGATCGAGGTGCAGATTCTGCACATCGACCGCGAGAAAGAAAAGATCGCCCTGGGTCTCAAGCAGCGCACGCCGAGCCCGTGGGAGAACATCGAGGCGAAGTACCCCGTCGGCAGCATCGTCCACGGCACGGTCGTGAACGTGATGAGCTACGGCGCCTTCGTCAAGCTCGAAGAGGGGATCGAGGGCCTGGTCCACATCAGCGAGATGTCGTGGACCAAGCGTATCAATCACCCGAGCGAGCTGGTGCAGATCGACGATGCGATCGACGTCGTCGTGCTCGGCATCAACAAGGAAAAGCAGGAGATCTCGCTGGGTATGAAGCAGACCCAGGAGAATCCCTGGGACAAGGTGGCCGACCGCTACCCCCCCGGCACGATGGTCAAGGGCGTGGTGCGCAACCTGACGAACTACGGCGCCTTCATCGAGATCGAAGAGGGGATCGACGGCCTGTTGCACGTGAGCGACATGTCGTGGACCCGCAAGATCAGCCATCCCAGCGAACTGGTCGAGAAGGGGATGGAGATCGAGTGCAAGGTGCTCTCGGTCGATCAGGGACGGCGCCGCATCGCGCTGGGCCTCAAGCAACTGCACGAGGATCCCTGGGCGACCGACATCCCTTCGAAGTATCAGCCGGGTCAGATCGTCAAGGGCACGGTCACCAAGCTGACGAACTTCGGCGTCTTCGTGGGACTCGAGAACGGCCTGGAAGGTCTGCTCCACATTTCGGAGCTGGCCGACCACAAGGTCGAGAGCCCCGAGGAGGTGGTCAAGGTGGGCGAGGAGATCGAGGTGAAGATCCTGCGCGTCGATTCCGACGAGCGGAAGATCGGCCTCTCGCGCAAACGCGTCGAATGGGCCGAAGAGGCCGAGGCGCAATCGCAATCCGAGGCGCCTGCCTCCTCGAGCGGCTCGTCCTCGTCCGGTCCGGCCATCGAGCTCAAGGGCGGCATCGGCGACAGTACGGGCCCGCTCATCAAGCCGCGCAATACCGAGCCGGAAGCGGGTCAGTAGGGCGCTGGTACGATTGGTAGGACCGCGCCCGCGGGCGCGATTCGAACGATTATTCACGGCCCCGCCGGTTGCGACCGGCGGGGCCGTTTTTTTCGGCATCGCCCGTACCTCGCGTAGATTCGCCCCACGGTGTCAACTCGCCGGAACTGTGCAGAAAACTCGTCGCCGCCGACGATGTTGGGTGTGTCCATCACGCCCACCTGTTGTGCCCCCGACGAGCCCGATGAAAAAGCCCCGCCGTACTGCTACCGCCGCCGTACAGTCTCCGCTCGAGACGTACCTGCGCGAGATCAACGAGACCGCCCTGCTGACTGCCGCCGATGAGCAAGAACTGGCGATCGCCATCGGCCAGGGAGACACGCAGGCGCGCGATCGCATGGTCCGGGCGAACCTGCGGCTCGTCGTGAACATTGCTCGCGGCTACACGGGCAAGGGTCTCAGCCTGCAAGACCTGATCGAAGAGGGCAACCTGGGCCTGCTCCGAGCGGTCGAAGGCTTTGACCCGGCGATGGGCACGCGCTTCAGCACCTATGCCAGCTACTGGATCAAGCAGTCGATCAAGCGTGCGTTGATCAACACGGCCAAGACGATCCGCATTCCGGCCTACATGGTCGAGCTGCTGTCGAAGTGGCGTCGCGCGAGCGCGCGGTTGACCGAGGAGCTGGGCCGCAGCCCCACGCCCGAGGAGGTGGCCCGCGTGCTGGGGCTGCCGCGCAAGAAGCTCCCCATCATTAAGAAGGCCATCCGCATCTACAACTCGACCCCGCAGACCGATCAGTCGGAAGCGGGCTGGTCGCTGGGCGAGATGGTCATGGACGAGCACCTCAAGAATCCCGAGGACGAGTTGGTCGATAACGACTCGATGGCGCAGGTCCAGCGTCTGCTCGAGACGATGGACCCCCGCGAGGCGACCGTCCTGCGGATGCGTTTCGGCCTGGAAGACTTCGAGCCCCACACGCTCAAGGAGATCGGCGAGACGCTCGGCCTGACCCGCGAACGCGTGCGGCAGATCGAGACCGAAGCCCTCAGCAAGCTCTCGCAGACGCTCGAAGGAACGCTGCCGATGATCCCGCACAAGGGCATTCCCGCGCCGCGCGGCTTCGATGCCTCGCAGTTGCTGGCCCAGCGCGAGGACGTGCTCGAGTCGGTAAATCTCGACTGAGCGCGCGTAAGTCAGGTATGCCGTACCTGACAATCGATCGAGTGGCGACATCGAACGCTGTCAGGTACGGCGTATCTGACCTACAGCGCACTCAGACCCTTGCCACGTAACACTGTCGTCCGGCCGTGCATGCCGTGCGGTCGACGTACTGATCGTCGGGACCGTACATGTTTTGTGTCTGGTTGCACCAGCAGTAGCCGTCGCTCTTGTCGACCTCGCTCGGGTCGATCATGCCGGACACGTACATGCCCTTCGAGAGCAGGTTCGCGCAAGCTCCCTGCCCCACGATCTCTAACGGGTTGTCTGACATTAAAAAACCTCCGCTCGAAGGCAGCTTGACATCATTTGATTCTGGCACGCCGATGGGAGTGAATTCACTTCCATTAGAAACCCCCGATGGGGAGCCCGGCGGCAAGCAGAATCGCTCGTTCGACCGAGGCACGCGCCATCTGAACCTTGTGGCGATTGCCCGGCAGGGGCGTCGCCGCTTGGACGGCCACGTCGGCGGCCCAGCGAGCCGTTTCCCGTCCCACGATCTGCCCCACGAGCGAGCGTGCGGCTTCGGTCGCCACCCACGGTGTGGGAGCAACCTGGCCCAGCACGAGGCGTGCGTCGCGCACCACTCCCCCTTCGATCCACAAGGCAGCCGCCGCCGAGGCATAAGGCGTCTCGGGGCCCACGCTCTGACGCACCTCGTACGTGGCGCTCGACACGCCATCGGCCGGGGGGAGCAGAATGTGGGTAATCAACTGGTTGGGGGCCAGCGTGTGCTCGCGCTCGTGCTCGCCGCGCGGCGTGCGGTAGAAGAACTCGAGCGGCAGCAGCGTTTCGTCCTCGTGTCCCGGGCCGATAATCCGCAGACGAGCATCGAGCGCGATGAGCGCCGGCGCGATCCGCGACGCCGAGACGAACTTGGCCGGACCGGCATTGCCGAAGATGGCGTGGTGCCGATGGTCCCCCTGCTCGATCAAGCGGCCACGCTCGGCCAGCAGGCCATGCCCGTTGCGGAAATACCAGCAGCGCGGTCGCGTACACAGTTCTCCACCCAGCGTGGCCTGCGCCTGAAGCTGCATGCTGTTCATGCCGGAAATGGCCTGTTTGACGGCCATGTAGTCGTCGAGCTCGGGGCTGGCCAGCAGGTCGTCGAGGTTCGCAAGCGCCCCGATCGTCACGCCGAGCGAATCGGCCTCCAAGCCCCGCATCGACGCCACTTCCTTGATGTTCACCACGCGCTCGGGCGTGACGATCATCTTTTGCATCAGTCCGACCAGGTCCGTTCCGCCGGCGAGAATCTCGGTGTGCCCCCACTCGGCCGAGAGAAGGCCCACCACCTCGTGTTCTTCGCGCGGCGCCGCATATTCGAAGGCTTTCATCAGGCGTTCCTTCCTTTCTCGATCGCGTTCAAGACTCGCTCGGGCGTCAGGGGGAGCACCGGCACGCGGATCCCCAGGGCATTGGCCACCGCGTTCGAAATCGCGGCCCCCGGCGCGATGACCGGCGGTTCACCCAGCCCGATCACGCCGCGGTTGTACTCGCTCTCGGGCTCGTACATCTCGACGACGATCTCGCCGATGTCGCCCAGCCGCGGCAGCTTGTAATCCGTCAGCTCGGCGTTCAGGAACGATCCCGACTGCGGATCCATGATGCGTTGCTCGTAAAGGGCGAACGCGATACCCATGATGGCCGCGCCGTAAATCTGACTGGCGGCCGTCTGGCGATTGACGATCAGACCCATGTCCTGCACGGCGACGAATTTTTTCATCCGCACGACGCCCGTGGCGCGATCGACGGCCACTTCGGCCATCTGCACGCCGGCCACGCCGCTGCTCGACAGGGGGGACGCGCCCCCCGGCACGAAGCTTCCCTTCTGCTCGAGCGGCTGCATGCCGAGCAGGCTGCACGCCTCTTTCCAAGAGAGCCCCTTGTCGGGGTTCCCTTCGACGAAGATGCGACCACCGCTGGCAATGAGCGTATTCGGCTCGACGCCCAGCTTCTTGCCTACCAACTCGTTCAGCGTGCGGAGAGCGTCCTGTGCGCCGCGGCGATTCGACTCCGAGACGCCGCCGATCGTGGTGCTCCCCCCCGAGGGACCACTGGCCGGATAGGCCGAGCTGCCGATGTTCACCTTCACCGCCGAGAGGGGCAGGCCGAACGTTTCGGCCACGACCATGCCGATCGCGGTGCGGGTACCGGTCCCCAGGTCCTGGCTGCCGAGCGAGGTTTCGACGCCGCCGTCGGGGTGGATTTTGATGAGGCAGTTCGACGGATGGCCACCTCCACCCCAGGTGTGAATGCCCATCCCCAGGCCGGTCACGACGTCGCCGTCGGCCTGGCCCTTGCCGTGGGGATGCCACTTGGCCTTCCAGTCCATCAACTTGGCGGCCACCTTCATCTGATCGGCGTAGACCTCGGCCTTGCCGTTCGAGACGCTGGGCAGATTCGCCAGGAACACGTCGTAGCTGTCGAGCCCCAGCTTGGCCGCGATATCATCGTAGACCGTCTGCGAAATGGCGCAGGCCTGCGGGTGATTCGGCGCACGCCAGGCGCGGCTCGGGCCGGTGTTCGTGCTGATGTTGGTCGCCTTGCGGCGACGATTCGGCGGATCGAAGACGTAGGGAATCACCCCTTGGCTGACCGCGCCGCCGGCGGGGCCGCCGGTGCCCCAGTGGTGCGAGTCCCACACCTTGACCACGCCATTCTTGTCCGCCCCCGCTCTCACCTTCATGAAGGCCGAGGGGCGAGCACCGGCGGTCTTCAACTCGATATCGCGATCGAGCATCAACCGGACCGGACGTCCGGTGTCCTTCGCGAGTTGTGCGCACAGCACGCCCCAGGGATCGGCGGCGAACTTGCTGCCGAAACCACCGCCGATGAAGTCGCAGTGAACCGTCACGTCGCCGGCCGTAATGCCGAGCGGGCTGGCGAACTGACCGGCCGTGCCCGAGACGTTCTGCGTCGACAGGTTCGCCGTGAGCTTCTTGTCGTCCCACTTGCAGGTCGAGCCGTGCGGTTCGAGGCACATGTGCGTAATGGCGTCGATGCCGTAGTAGCCCTCGACCACCGCGGCCGATTCGTCGAAGAGGCGCTGCAGCTCCTTCTCGGCGAATTCGTCTTCGTCCTCGTCCTCGCCCGCTTCGTTTTCGAGCTGAGTATTGTCTCCCCCTTTGCTCGTTCGTTTAGCGGCCTCGGCGGCCTCGAGCTGATCGTCCATCACGAAGACGTCCAGCATCTCGTACTGCGCTTGAATCGCGGCCAGCCCTTCGGCACAGGCGCCTTCGGATTCCGCGGCGACGCAGGCGATCAAATCCCCCTGCCAGCGGATCTCGTTGCCCGGCTCTTTCATCGCCACGACGCTCACCACCCCCGGCACCTGCTTCGCCGCGCTCAGGTCGATCGCGGTGAGCTTGCAGTGCGCGTGCGGAGAACCGAGCACGCGGGCGATGAGCATGTTCGGGTAGTTGATGTCGTACGAATACTTGGCCGTGCCCGTGGCCTTGGGGATGCCGTCGATGCGGTCCTGATCGGTGCCGAGGAGTGCGGCCGTGCCAAACTTCGGCCAGTTATATTCTTTAGCCATTCTTTCCTCCTTGCACCACTTCGAGCGCGGCTTGGATCACGTTGGCATAGGTGCCGCAGCGGCAGAGATTGCCGTTGAGCCCCGCGCGAATCTCCGCTTCGCTCGCCTGGGGGTTCTTGTCGAGGAAGGCTCGCACCGCGACGACGAAGCCCGGCGTGCAGAAGCCGCACTGCATGGCATCGTGGTGGACGAAAGCGGTCGGCACCGGATCGATCTTGTCGCCGCCGAGACTTTCGACGGTGCGGATCTTCTTGCCCACGCAGTCGAGCGCCAGCGTCGTGGCGGCCTCGACCGGTTTGCCTTCGACCCACACCGTGCTCGCGCCGGAGGAGCCGTGCGTGCAGACCGGTTTCGCGCCGGTCAGATCCAATTGCAGGCGCAAGACCTCGAGCAGGGTCGTCCGCGGCTCGGCCTGGACCTTGTGATCCTTGCCATTCACGTTGAGCGTGATCGGCTTGAGGTCCGGGCCGACGATCTTCGTCGTGGCCTCTTCGGCTTGCACGAGACCGGTCCCGCCGGCCAACGCCGTGGCCGCCGCCCCCGAGCCTTTCAAGAACGCGCGCCGATTAAAGCCCGACGGCGGTCGCTGGTGTTTATGTTGATCCGTCATACGAATACGACCCTCCCAGAGGTGCCTGGTACATTGGGTGCCTGTCGATTCTCGCGCGGCCAGCGAACCCCTCGCGATGCGCCGAGCAGAATTTGCTCGGCAGTAATGTGGGTACCCCGCGGGTACACTTCTGGATTCAGCGGCTGCGCAGGCCTGACTTAAACGCTGGCGATTGTAGCGGGTGCCCCGCGCGTTTCAACGAAGTTCAGCCACACAGCGACTTTCGAACAACGTGAAGGTCGCGCGTCGCGAGCGCGCTCCCCCCTCAATTCAACCGACGGCGCTTTAGAATCACCTCCTGCGTTGAGAGCGTGCGCGCGAGCAGTTATGCTGACGATGGCATGCGATGCGATATGATCGTGTCGCAGCGCCATGATGATGTCACGTTCCGTGCGGAGCCCGTTATTCCATGAGTCGAGCGATTCTGTTCACTGCCTGCGTGTTGCTCACCTTCCCTTGTGCGAGCGCCGCCGATACGAAAATCTCCTTCACGGTCGAGGCCGGTTCGCACGCTCGCCACCACGTGCCGATTCGCGTGCCGGTGGTCCTCCCGCTCGACCTGGCCGACGTGAACAAGCTGTCGGTCACGGTCACCGGTCCGGACGGCAAGACGCTACCGGGACAGTTAGTCGAGCCGAGCCCGATCCGCGCCGACAGCGGGCCCGAGGTCCAGGAGGGCCAAGTGCTGCGCGAGCTGTGGTTCGTGCTGCCCGAGTTGGCCCAGGGCAAGACGGCAACCTTTAGCGCCACGATCTCCCCTGAGAACGACGCGGCAACGAAGCAGGCCGCGCAGTTCGCCTGGCACGACCGGCCGAGCGAATCGAATGAGCTACAACTCGGAACTCGCCCCGTCCTGCGCTACATGTATCGGCCGCTCGACAATTCGTCCCCCCAAACGCGTGAGCAGACCTACAAGATCTTTCACCACGTGTTCGATCCGGCCGACGGATCGCGCATTGTCACCAAGGGACCGGGCGGGCTGTACACGCACCATCGCGGACTGTTCTACGGTTTCAACAAGGTCACCTACGGCGATGGCAAGCACGCCGACGTGTGGCACGCCAAGGGAGACGCCCATCAATCGCACGAGGGCGTCGAACAAGCGGCCACGGGCCCCGTGCTCGGCCGCCACGATCTGAAGATCGACTGGCACGGTGAGCGGGGGGAGGTCTTCGCCCGCGAGCAGCGCGAGCTGACCGCCTATGCCGTCCCCGGTGGCACGTTGATCGATTTCACGTCGCGCCTCGCACCGGTGCTCGGGCCCGTCAAGCTCGATGGCGATCCGCAGCACGCCGGCTTTCACTTTCGCGCCGACAACGAGGTGGCCGAGACGACCAAGAGCCAGACCTACTACGTCCGTCCCGATGGCCAGGGAAAGCCGGGCGAGACGCGCAACTGGCCCGACCAGCGCGACCACGTGAATCTGCCCTGGAATGCCCTGTCGTTCGTGCTGGGAGACGAGCGCTACACGGCCTGCATCCTCGACCAGCCGACGAATCCGAAAGAGGCCCGCTTCAGCGAGCGCGACTACGGCCGTTTCGGCTCTTACTTCGAATACGACGTCACGGAAGAACATCCGCTCGTGGTGCGCTATCGCGTCTGGCTGCAGCGTGGCGAAATGACGCCCGAGCAGGTGGCCGCCCTGTCTGCTGATTTTGTCGAACCGCCGACCGTGAAGGTGCTATGAAACAGCCGCGTCTCCGTGTGGCCACCTGCCAGTTCTCGGTCGAGGCGGAGATCGAGCACAACCGGCGGTTCATTCTGGCGCAAATCGCCGAGGCGGCGGCGCGCGGCGCGCGCGTCGTCCACTTCTGCGAGACGGCCCTTTCCGGCTACGTCAGCTCCGAGTTCGACGACCTCGCGCAGCTCGACTGGCAGGCCTTGCACGACGCTACCCACGCCATCTGCGAGGCCGCCGGTCGGCATCGCATCTGGGTGCTGCTCGGCTCGACCCATCGCCTGAGCGCGGGGAACCGGCCCCACAACTCGGTCTATGTCATCTCGGACGAGGGACGCATCGTCGATCGCTACGACAAACGTTTTTGCACCGGCACCGCTCCGCAGCAGGGAGAACCGGAGCAGGAGCCCTACTCGCGCGATCTGGCACACTACACGCCCGGCGACCGCGCCGTCGTGTTCGAGGTGGACGGGTTCCTCTGTTCGACGTTGATTTGCTACGATTACCGCTTTCCCGAGTTGTATCGCGATCTGAAACGCCAGGGCGTGGAAGTCTTGTTTCAGTCGTTTCACAACGCGCGGCGCGATCGCGAGACCTTCGAGCGACGCAACCTGTGGCGCGACGTGGTGCCCGCCACCATGATGTGCCATGCGGCGACCAACTACATGTGGATGAGCGCCTCGAACAGCTCGACGCGGTACTCGCTCTGGCCCAGCTTCTTCGTCCGCCCCGATGGGCTCGTCACGGGGCGTCTCGTCCCGCACGAACCCGCGGTGCTGGTGAGCGACGTTGCTCCCTCCCCCGAGATCTGGGATGCCGCGCGCCCCTGGCGCGACCGCGCCATCGCAGGCTGCCTGCACAGCGGCGCCACGATCGATGATCCCCGCAGCACCGACCACACCTGTTACTGACGCACCACCACTTCAAGGACGCACGGAGGGTTCTTGCATGCCGAGCACGGCCATCGATCTCAAGCGGTTCGTTCGCAGCATTCCCGACTTCCCCAAGCCGGGCATTCTCTTTCGCGACATCACCCCGCTGCTCGCCTCGCCCAGCGCCTTTCGCGAGACGATCGCGCGACTGGCCGAACATTACGCCGATCGCAAGATCGACGCCGTCTCGGCCGCCGAGGCCCGCGGCTTCATCTTCGCCGCGCCGCTGGCACTCGAGCTGGGCGTCGGCTTCGTCCCCGTGCGCAAGCCCGGCAAGCTCCCCTTCCAGACTCATGCCTTCCACTACGAGCTCGAGTACGGCACCGACACGCTCGAGATTCACCAAGATGGTGTCACGTCCGGCCAGAACGTGTTGCTCGTCGACGATCTGCTTGCCACGGGGGGCACGATCGACGCCTGCTGCCGACTCGTCGAGAAGGCAGGCGCGAACGTCGCCGGCTGCGCCTTCGTGATCGAGCTCGATGGCCTCGCAGGCCGCCAACGCATCGCCAAATACGATGTCTTCAGCCTGTTGAAATACGACTGAAGCAGGTCCGATACCACATACCTGACGATCGATCGATTCGCCGCGTCGAAGCACGGTCCGTTGCCGAGTATCCGGCCTACACGGCCCCGACCGCTTCGCTGCGATAGAACTCGATCGAGCGCTTCAGTCCCTCGGCGAACGAGACCTGCGGTTCGTACTTGAGCAGCTTCCGTGCGAGCGTAATGTCGGCGCGGCTTTCTTGCACGTCTCCCGCGCGGCGCGGCGCGAAGTTCGGTTCGATCTGCGTGCCGAGCAGTTCTTGCAATTGCGCGAGCAGATCGAGCAGGTTCGTGCTGGATCCCATCGCCACATTGATCACGCGTCCCGAAACACCGGGGGCGTCGGCCGCGAGCAAGTTTCCCTGCACGACGTTCTTCACGTAGGTGAAGTCGCGCGATTGCGTGCCATCGCCGTGAATCGTGGGCCGGCGTCCCTGGAGCAGCGCTGTGCTGAAGAGCGGGATCACGGCCGAATAGGGGCTGTCGGCCCCCTGGCGCGGTCCGAAGACATTGAAGTAACGCAGGGCGACCGTCTCGATCTGGTACGAGGCCGCAAACGCCAGGCAGTAGGCCTCTCCCGCCAGCTTCGCCGCGCCATAGGGCGAACAGGGAGAAACCTGGTCTTGCTCGTTCTTGTCGGGCCGGCCGGTATCGATGTCGCCGTAGGCACTGCTCGAGGCGGCATACACTACGCGACGCACCCCCGCTCGTTGGGCGGCATGCAGCACGTTCAGCGTGCCAGTGGCACAGGCCGCGTGCGTATCCAGCGGCCGCTCGACGCTCAGCGGCACCGAGGCGAGTGCCGCCTGGTGGAAGACGCAATCCACGCCGCAAACCGCCTGGGCCACGACCGACGCATCGGTGATGCTCCCCTCGATCAGCTCGACGTCCTCCTTGATGGCGTCGAGATGCTCGAGCTTGCCGGTGCTGAAATCGTCGAGAATGCGGACCTCGTCGCCACGCTCGACGAGCGCCTCGGCCAGGTGCGAACCGATAAACCCAGCGCCGCCGGTGACCAGTACTGTACGCATTGCGATGATCGCCTCTCGAGTTCGCACCCTACGGAAAAAAGCGGTCTCAGCGGGCCGCTCGATGAAGTATAGGGTCCGATTCCAGAATCGAACACGCGGATTTCCTGGGGTGCCGGCGGTCGGCCCGGCGATGTTCGGAAGGGCCTTTGGCCACCGAGTTTAGTGCGTCGGCGTGGCCCGGGTGGCCACACAGCCCAGGACTCGCCCCCCCGCGCGGCGCAGCAGGCTGACCGCCTCGGCCGCCGATTTGGTGCTGGTTTCTTCGAACTCGACGCAGAGGTAGACCCCGTCGCACACGCCCGGCCAGTGGGTGGCCTCGGCCGACGACGCCATGCCCCCGTCGACGATCACCGCGCGGTAGCGGCGTTTCACTTCGCCCAGGAAGGCACTCAATCGCGAGGGCAACTCCGCCGCGGCGGGCACGCGTTTCGCACACGACGCCAGCACCTGCACACAGCCCGGCGGAATTCGCACCACCGCCTCTTGCCAGCCCACGCGACCGGCCAACACATCGGCCAGGCCATGCGCCGCATCGATGTTGAGGCGCTGCGCGAGATCGCCATCGCGACCATCCGCGTCGACAACCAGCACATCGCCCGCCGTCACTTCCGCCAGCACGGCCGCCAGGTGGATGGCCGTGGTCGTGGTGCCCGACTGCCGATCGGCCGAGGCAAACAGCAGCGCCGCGGCGCCGCCGCGAGGCAATTGCGAAAGGATGCGGTCGCGCAGCCGCCGATATTGGCTCCCCAGGCGGCTGCCGGGGCGCAAGTCGCTCCCGGCGATGTCGGCCAGCCAGTCTCCGCCGGCCATGCGGTCGGAATATCGCCGCCCAGAGAACACGGGCGTCGGTGTCGGCGCCATCGGAGTGTTCGGCGTGGAAGGCGTTGCAGTGGGGTGTGCGGCGCCACCTGTCGGTAGTCCTTCGCCGGCGTGCGCGGCGGCCAGGGCCGAGGCGATCTGGTCGGCCGTCGCTTCGAGGCGGGCCGCGGTCGCGTCGGGCGGCTGAGCAGTCGGCGCACTGGGCACGGGGCGTGCGGCATCCGTGGGCGTATCGCCCCCCTTGGCTTCGACCTGCTTCAACGCATCGAGAATCCGGCTCATCAGCGAGATCTCTGCTGGGGATCGGGCCTGTGCGCGCGGACTAGCCGCGTCGCAGTCGAGCAAACAACTGGCGGAACTCCTGGCGCCGGACGGGCGCGATGGGACGCGAGATCGCCACCTCTTCCGCCGCGGCGTCCTCCTCGACGACGATCAGGTCGGCCTCCTCGGCCGGCGTGGCATGCACGGCGGGCTCCTGGGGGGGCAACGCGATGACCCGCGCCTTTGCCGGCTCGGCAAGCGGGGCCTCGGCGACGCTCCCCAGATGACGGGCCGGCGGTTCGACCGCGTCCGCCGGCGGTCGCGAGGCCGTTTTTTTCGCTCGTCGAGGTTCCTGTCGCAGAGGCATCTCCGTCCTGCGTGCATAACGTTCGAGCAGGCGGCTCAACTCGCGCCCTTCGCGGCTCGAGACCTGTGGCAGCCCGGCCCAACTGGTGGCGTCCAACTCGGCGTAGCGGTCGAGGATCACTTCCTCTTCGTCGAACGCCTGGTCCTGCGAGCGGATCAACTCGGGCAGCACGAATTCGACCTCCGGACGAATCGATCCCACCGGACGGAACTCGTCGGCCATCGCGTCGACGTGGGTCTCGAGCTGCTCGAGATGGGCGACCGTTTCCGCGTAATCGCCCGTCGGCGCGTGAATCGTGGCCCCGTCCGCATGGGCCGGCTCGAACTCGAAGTCGTCTTCGAGACCGCCGAACTCGATCACGTCGGCTGCCTCGCGCGTGGCGCTCTCCTGCGAGGCGGCGGCCATTTCGCGCCACGGCAAGGGCAACTGCTGCAAGTCGGCCCAGGCCTCTTCGATCCCCTTCGCGTCGAGTTTCTTCACCCCGGCCGTGTACGCCAGCACGAGCGCGTGATCGCAAAGCTGATTTACCAGCCGCGGAATGCCATCGGTGGCCCGATGGATCGCGTCCAAGGCGTCCGGTTCGAAGATGCGGGCACTATCTCCGCCGCTCCGTTCGATCTGGTGCGCGACGTAACCCAGCGTCTCGGCATGCACGAAGGGGCGCAAGTAGCAGCGGGCCGCGATGCGCTGACTGAAGCTCTCGAGCTGCGGCGTCGCGAAGCGCTCTTCCAAGGCCGGGCCGCCAGCCACCACCAACCGTACGCGCAATTCCCCCTGACGCACGATGTTGGTAATCAGCCGCAATTCCTCGAGCAGCCGCTGCGGCAGGGTTTGCGCCTCGTCGACGATCAGCAGCAGACCCGGCGTGCTCTCGTTGCGGCGCGTCAGATGGTCGATCAACTGCAGACGCAATTCTCCTTCGTCCATGCCGCGGTAGGGCAGGCTCAACTCGAAAAGCACCGCCTGCAACAACGCGCGCCGGGTGGCCAGTTGTGCCCCGGCGAGCAGCGCTACTTCAAGCTGCCCGCGAAATTGCTCGGCAAGCGACCGGCAAAGAAGCGACTTGCCGGTCCCCGTCGAACCGATCAGCAGCCCCGTTCCTTCCGCCCGTTCGATCGAGCGGGCAAGCGTATGCCGCGCTTCCTCGATCGCCGCCGCGGGAAAATAGAACTCCGGCTCGGGCGCTGCCGCAAACGGTCGTCGCGTCAGTTGAAAGAACTTCTCGAACATCAGACCTATCCCGATTCGCGCCATCATGGCGGAGGGTAGTAAACGGAAGCAGGTAACCGGACCGGCAGCGGTCCCGTCACCTTGGGCAGCCGTAGCGCGGCGGCTCGGCAGACGCCTTCCGGGCGCAGCGCGAGCCTATCTCTAGACTTCGGCACAGCCACCGCGCCGGCTCCAACCTGGAATTGCGACAGGCTAGTCCCCTCTAGTGCCTTGTCAGAGCCAAAAGTTCGGGTTGTCCTGGCCAAATTGGCCCTCGCATCGCGAGCGCGTGGAACTTGGGAACCCGAACATTAGGCTTTGACAGATCGCTAGCAGCCGGGCGAGCTTCGCTTACCAGATCGTATCGATCAGGGTTTCGAAGGGGTCGTGGAGCAAGCGTTCCAGAAAACCGGGCTCGCTCGCCAGGTGATAGGCCAGCCAGACGATGGCCGCCACGAGCAGCATTTCGCAGGCGATGCCCAATCGCCCGGTCCAGGTACGAATCCGCTTCGTGCGCTGGTGGCTGCCCGTGGGATTGAGCGTTTCGATGACCCCCACCACCGGCACGCCGAGCAGGTCTTCGACTTCAGCAATCGAACCGAAGCTGGCCGAGGCGACCGCGCCCCCCCAGGCGGCTACGATGCCCAACACCAACGCGCCCAGCGTCGCCGCCACGAGGATCGAGCGGCGCATCTGGGGAGGGGCCGCCGTCTCGATCGTCACGGCGCCCAACATGGGGCGTGCTTCTTCCAATCGTTCCAGACGCAGCCAGTCCTTTCGTTCGAGATTCGACTGGCGGGCAAGCTCATCTTGGGCAGCGCTCCGCGCTTCTTTCGTCTGTTGATACTCGTGGTCGGTCTCGGCCAGGTAGGCCCGCGCCTTGTCGAGGGCGCCGGTATCCACCTGCACGGCGGTCTCCAGTTCCTCGGCCGTCGAGCGATCGAATGTCACCTGCGGCTGCTCTTCCGGCGCCACGATGGGGGCCTCGACGGTCGAAGGGGGAGCCGCGGGAGGTGGCACCGATTCTTGCGGCGTTCCCGGCCCGACCTGCATCCAGGGGGGCAAAAGCTTGCCGCCGAAATCGGCGACGCTGCCGGGGCTCGGTACCTCGGGATTCTCGGCCGTGGGCTCCGCCGGTTTCTCCGCATCCTTCGCTACTTGCGGCTCGCTCGACGCGCCACCGCGCAGCCGGGCAAGTTGCTCTTTGACGGTCGAGATCTCATCGTCGGCGGCGCGGACGATCGGGTGCAACGGCGTCAGTTTTTCCAACAATGCCGCGCGCTGTGTTTCGAGCTGGGCCAGTCGCTTTTCGAGCTGCGCTACGGACATGCCGGCCGGAACGCCGGCCGCCCCCACGGTGGGATCCCCCACGAGTTCTTCGTCCTGCGTCAACGCGTCGGCCGAGTTCTCGGGGGACACCTGTGCCGGCGACTTCTTCAGTTCAACCTGCATCTTCTGGAAATGATTCGCGAGCAATTCATCGAGCTTCGCGTCGGCCGCCTCGAACTTCTCGCGTGCCGCGGCCGCCTGGTGTCGCGTGTTCTCGTAGACCTTGGCCACCGACTGTGACTCGAGCTGCACGAATCGATCGGCGATCAACTCGGCGGCAAGTCGCGCCTGCGCCGCGGCGTCGTCGCGCGATTCGTTCGTGCAGGAGATCGTCAACCGATCGGCCGCCGAACGCACGGCGACAATCTTCAAGTGGCCGCGCGATTCGATCGCGCGTCCCTGCGAGTCGCGTGCGGCGATCCAGCTCGAACTCTCGTCGAGCTGCAGTTCGGCATCGAACCCGCTCTGGCTGATGGCGTCGGCCAGCATGCCGCCGGGGGCCACCAATTTGCCGAGCGAAGTCCAGCTCGCGGCCTGGCGATTACTGGGGGCTTCGCCCGCGGCCGCACGCAGCACCGGACCCAGATCGACCGGCACGTTGGCCGTGTAACGCACCGTGCTGCGCGAAAGCAACGCGGCGGTTATCAGAAAGACAGCCAGGGCCACGACCACGAACAGCCGCACCGTATTTCGCACGCGGCGTCGTGTGATCGACGCATGCGCGGCCGGGGCTGGGGAGTTCGGGACCGCCATAAGTCAGCGCAAGGCCAGGTGGAGGATGATGGAACAGCAAGCGCGCACAGGCGCGCAGTACCGTCCCGGGCGCGGGATGCCGCAACGTCCTCATCGGCATTGCCAAGAGAAAACTTGTGCCAACTTGGCGCGGACCAGTCACCCCCCGCGCGCGTCGCGCCTATAATCACTCGGCCTCGATTCGCCCTGTTCGACCTCGACCTTCCGCGGGAGCTCGCGCGTGTTTCGCATCAAGATCTGTGGCGTGACCAACACGGACGATGGACGTCTCGCCGCGGAGGCGGGAGCAGACGCCATTGGGCTGAACTTCTACTCCCCCAGTCCACGATCGGTTACCCCCGAGCGGGCCGCCGAGATCGCCGACTCGATGCCCGACGGGGTGTTGCGTGTGGGGGTCTTCGTCAACGCGACGCTGGACGAGATCGAGTCGATCTGCGACCGCGTGACGCTCGATGCCATCCAGTTGCATGGCGACGAGCCCCCCGAGTTTCTGGCTGCCCTCACGCGATTGCCCGTCGTGCGTGCCTTCCGGCTGGGGGAAGAAGGCCCCGATCACATCCACACCTACCTGGCCGAGTGCCAGGAGCTCGACTGTTCGCCCCGGCTGGTGCTGATCGACTCGCACCAGGTGGGGCAATTTGGCGGCACGGGCGCGACGGCCGATTGGAACGCCGTGGCCGATCTGGGGGCGATGCTCGCCGAGCGTGCGATCGTACTGGCCGGCGGCCTTACGCCTGACAACGTCGCCGAGGCGATCGACACCGTGCATCCCGCCGCCGTCGACACGGCCAGCGGCGTCGAGCGCGAGCCGGGACACAAGGATCCCCTCCGCGTCCGCGCCTTCGTCGAGCGGGCGAAGGGAGCCTATCGGCGACTCGACGACGACCTGGTCTAGCAAGTCGAGTTTCCAAGCAAATCGCGAATCCCCCCTCTCTGACCCCTGACCACTGACCACTGCTTCAACCGGCTTGCCTCTGGCGCGGGCTCTCGCCTATCATGACCCGGCGTGAAACGATGGGAAAAAAATTTCGGGTCGGCTTGTCTTTCACCAGGCCGACGTGTGGCTAACCCCTCTGGATAGGGGTGTTCAACGGTCTTCTGCGAAGGAGTTTGCGCGTGGCTCAGGTTGAAACACGGCTGCCGTACAAGGTTGCTGATCTGTCGTTGGCCGAATGGGGTCGCAAGGAGATCCTGCTGGCCGAGAACGAGATGCCCGGCCTGATGGCCCTCCGCCAGAAGTACGGCCAGCAGAAGCCGCTCAAGGGGGCCCGCATCGCCGGCTGCCTCCACATGACGATCCAGACCGCCGTGTTGATCGAGACCCTCGTCGAGCTCGGCGCCCAGGTCACCTGGAGCAGTTGCAACATCTTCTCGACGCAGGACCACGCCGCCGCCGCCATCGCCCAGGCGGGCGTGCCGGTCTATGCCTGGAAGGGAATGACGAACGAAGAGTTCGATTGGTGCATCGAGCAGACGCTGTTCTTCCCCGATGGCCAGCCGCTGAACATGATCCTCGACGACGGCGGCGACCTGACCGCCATGGTCCACAACAAGTATCCCGAGCTGTTGACCGGCATCCGTGGCATTTCGGAAGAGACCACCACCGGGGTCCATCGCCTTTACCAGATGCATGCCGCGGGCGAGCTCCGCGTTCCTTGTATCAACGTCAACGATTCGGTCACGAAGAGCAAGTTCGACAATCTCTACGGCTGCCGCGAGTCGCTGGCCGACGGCATCAAGCGGGCCACCGATGTGATGGTCGCCGGCAAGGTGGTCGTCATCGCCGGCTACGGCGACGTCGGCAAGGGCTGTGCCCACTCGATGCGTTCGCTCGGCGCCCGGGTGATCGTCACCGAGATCGACCCGATCAACGCCCTGCAGGCGGCCATGGAAGGCTTCGAGGTCACGACGATGGAAGACGCCGCCCCGCGTGGCAATATCTTCGTCACGACCACGGGCAATCGCGACATCATCACCGGCAAGCACATGCAGGTGATGCCCAATGACGCGATCGTCTGCAACATCGGCCACTTCGATATCGAGATCGACATGGCCTGGCTCAACTCGCAGAAGAACGTGAAGAAGGTGGAGATCAAGCCGCAGGTCGACCGCTACACGTTCGCCGACGGGCGCTCGATCCTGATCCTGGCCGAAGGCCGCCTGGTGAATCTCGGCTGTGCCACGGGGCACCCCTCGTTCGTCATGTCGACCTCGTTCACCAACCAGGTACTGGCCCAGTTGGCGCTGTGGGGCGAAAATGAAAAGTACCCGCTGGGCGTCCACGTGTTGCCCAAGAAGCTCGACGAAGAGGTCGCGCGGCTCCACCTCGACAAGCTGGGCGTGAAGCTGTCCAAGCTCTCGAAGGAGCAGGCCGACTACCTCGGCGTACCGGTCGAAGGCCCCTACAAGCCCGAGTATTATCGCTACTAAGTGTGGTCCTCCTACTCTTGTAGGTCAGGTACGCCGTACCTGACCATCGATCGAGTGGCGACATCGAACGCTGTCAGGTACGGCGTACCTGACCTACAAAGGCGGGGGTTTGACAAACCAACAGGGCTCCGGGATAAAACCCGGAGCCCTGTTTCGTTGGTAGGGTGGCCAGCCGCCAGGAGCGGGCGGTCCTTCTGATTCCGGCGGGTCTCCGATCCGCCAATTCCAGTCGCGCACTGATCGTGCGTTCACTCTCTCGCACGCGAGCATTCATGCCTGATATTCAAGCCTTCCGCGGCATTCGCTACGACCTGGGTCACGTCGGTTCTCTGGCAGACGTGGTGGCGCCCCCCTACGACGTCATCGACGCGGAGTTCCAGGACCAGCTCTACGACAAACACCCGGCGAACGTGATTCGCCTCGAGTTGAATCGCGAGGAGCCTGGCGACGACGAGAAGTCGAACCGCTACACGCGTGCCGGCCGCTTCTTCAAGAACTGGCAGTCCGAAGGGGTGCTCTTCACCGAACCCGATCCGGCCATCTACGTCTACCATCAGGAGTTCACCTACAAGGGGGAGACGCACAACCGCCGCGGCTTCATCGCCCGCGTGCGGCTCGAGCGCTTTGGCGAGGGGAAGATCTTCCCGCACGAAGAGACGATGTCGGGCCCAAAGCAAGATCGGCTACTGCTCACGCGTGCCTGCCGCGCGAACCTGAGCCCGGTCTTCGGCCTGTTCCCCGATCCCGAGAACGAGGCGCAGGAGCTTCTCGAGCGGGCGACAGCGGGCAAGACTCCGCTCGTGGCGACCGATCACCTGGGTGTGATCCACCGCCTGTGGCCGGTCACCGATCCCGCGGTCATCACGGCGGTCAACAAGGTGCTGGGGCCCAAGCCCACCTTCATCGCCGATGGTCACCACCGCTACGAGACCGCCTGCAACTACCGCGACGAGCGCGCCGCAGAGGCTGGCGGCTCGCTCCCCTCGGACCATGCGGCCAACTTCGTGCTGATGACCTGCATCGGCATGAGCGATCCCGGCATGCTCGTGTTGCCGACGCACCGGCTGTTCCGCGGCCTTCCCGAGCTGGACTCGGCCGCGTTGGTGAAGACGTTGGGGGACTGTTTCACAACCCGCCTCGTGGGCGAAGGGGCCGATCTGGCCGACACGGTCTGGAACGAGATCGAGAACGAAGGCGCCCAGGGGACGATCGGCTTCTTTACGCGGCAGGACGAACGCTGGACGATTGCCCGCGTCACCGACGAGGGGCAGCGTCGCATGGCGGACCTGGCCCAGGAACACAGCCCCGAGTGGTGCGATCTGGGCGTGGCGCTGCTCCACCGGCTGGTGATCGAGAACCTGCTCGACGCAAAAGAGCTGCCGAAGCCGCGCTACGTCCATCTTGTGGAAGAGGTGGTCGAGGGGCTCGATTCCGACGAGTTCCCGCTGGCGGCCCTGATTATGCCCGCCACGCTCGAGCACATCCGCGCCGTGAGCGAACACCAGGAACGCATGCCGGCCAAAAGCACCTACTTCTATCCGAAGCTCCTCAGCGGGCTGGTCTTCAACCCGTTGGATTGAAGCCTCGCGAAAGAAGAGTTCAACGCAAAGTCGCAGAGACGCAAAGAGCGGATGAAAAGTGACACAGGCCGCCGGCCTGTGCCGTTGCTTCTCGGCCGGGTGGCACTGACGATTTTCCGGAGTTGGCCAACGACTTCGCCAACCTGGAGTCGGAAATTCGTCAGTGTCGCGCAGCGACAAGAGGTCGTGAGCAGCGTACGGTGTCATTCCGTATCGCGGATGAGTTTCACGTGAAACGGGCTTAAGTGAATTCTCCTGTTTGCCCAGTCTTCGCGTTTCACGTGAAACATTCTCAATCGTGCGACCTTGGCGATCTCGCACTCTAGCGAATCGGTGCTGCCCGGCCCGTTGCACGTGAAATGGCCTACTGATTGGCATTCACGGCACGAAACGCGCCCGGTTACAATCCTCGCCGCGTTGGAGTGGTCAGTGGTCAGTGGTCAGTGGTCAGTGGTCAGTGGTCAGTGGTCAGGGGTCAGGGGTCAGGGGGCGTTACTTCAAACTGACCACTAGCCACTGCCCCCTGACCACTCTCCTTAGGAGCCATCGCGTTGAGTCGCATTCTGTGCGTTGCCAATCAGAAGGGAGGCGTCGGTAAAACGACGACTGCCCTGAACCTGGCCGTCGGCCTGGCCAAGTCTGGCGCGCGCACGCTGCTCATCGATCTCGACCCGCAGTGCAATGCCACGAGCGGCCTGGGCGCCCGGCCGGCGGACAGTCATCCGCTGGTAAGCCGCGCTCCGCTGCGCGAGGCCCTCGTCGAGACGGGGACGCCGGGGCTCGAGCTGTTGCCCGGCTGCCGGACATTTCGCGACGTGGAAGCCCTGGCCGCCGACGGCGCCCCGCATGCTGTCACCTTGCGCCAGCATCTCGACAGCGGCATGTCGGCGTACGACTTCGTCCTGATCGACTGCCCCCCGTCTTTGGGGGATCTGACTCAAACCGCGCTTGCCGCCTCGACCGAAGTGTTGATGCCCATCCAGTGCGAGTACTACGCGATGGAAGGGCTGACGCAGATGATCGAGGTGATCCGCACGGTGATGCAGCAGCATCCGAATCGTCTGCGGTTTGGCGGTATCGTGCTCACCATGCATGACCCCACGCTCGAGCTGACCGCCGAAGTCGACGCCGAGGTGCGTGACTTCTTCGGCGAGATTGTTTTTCAGACCGTCATCCCGCGCGACGTGGCGGTGAGCGAAGCTCCCAGCCACGGACGCTCGGTGCTGGATTATGCCCCACGTGCCCGGGGTGCCCGGGCGTATGTCGAACTTTGCATGGAGGTGCTCGATCGTGACTCGTGAAAAACGACTAGGACGTGGGTTGGAATCGCTACTTAGCGTCTCTGCCGACGGACCCGCCCCCGGCCACTCGGGGGGCCCCCACATGCACGTGCCCCGCATCGCCGAGGTCGAACAACCGACGGGCGAGCAGCTCGTCGAGCTGTCGGTCTACGAGGTCGACAGCAACCCGTACCAGCCGCGGGCCGAGTTCGACGAAGGGGAGTTGTCCGCGCTGGCCGACAGCATCCGCGAGCACGGCATGCTCCAGCCGATCCTGGTCCGCCAGGTGGGAGGGCGCTACCAGCTCATCGCGGGAGAGCGCCGTTTGAAGGCGGCCATTCGCGCCGGCTGGACCGAGGTGCCTGCCCGGGTGCGCGAGGCGGACGATCGGGAGATGGCCGAGTTGGCCATCGTCGAGAACTTGCAACGGAAGGATCTCAACCCGCTGGAAAAGGCGGCCTCGTTCCAGCAGTATCTCGAGCAGTATGGCGTGACGCAGGAGGAACTGGCGGGCCGGCTGAAGATCGACCGCTCGACGATCGCCAACCTGATCCGCCTGCTCGAGCTGCCGCGCGACGTGCAGGGGGCGTTACGCTCGGGGCAGATCACCCAGGGGCACGCGCGGGCGCTGCTGCCGTTGGGAGACGAGCGGACGCAGATCGAGTTCATGCAGCGGATCCGCGAGGAGGGGCTGAGCGTGCGGGCGACCGAGAACCTGGTGCAGGAGACGATCCATTACGACGACCGACCGCAGTTTGTCGGCGTGATCGGCGCCGAAGGCACCCCGCCACGTGGAAAGTCGCCCAAGCGGACAAAGAGCGGCCAGATCGCGGCGCTCGAGCAGGAATTCCGCGCGGCGCTAGGGAGCAAGGTCGACGTGCGACAGACGAGCGCCGGCCGGGGGAAGATCGTGATCCACTTCAAGAACCACGACGAGTTCGAACGGCTGAGAGACTATCTGGTCGGGCAGGAACCCGAGGCTCATAGCCGGGCTGGGTGAGACGGGCAGAGGCTCGCGCGGCGGCGCGGAGTTTATTGTTGATGGAGATGTAGCTCCGTTGCATTCCCATCTACGTGAGGTGGCGCACAATCCTTGTATTTCAAGCCAGGGGGACACGATCCGGCTCGAAGGTCTCCAATGACTCATAGTCAATGGTGATCTCGTCGCTTGGAAGAATCTCACGGACGGCGACGTCGACGCCGCGCGGATCTCCAGATCGATCCGAGGCAATGTTGGGGGATGGGCTGTGATTGATGAATCGCGCATCATCGCAACACAAGATATATCGATTGAGCACGTGGTCGATGTAGCCGTAGTGCAGCAACCGCGCGCGCTCGCGCGGCCCCAGTCGGTCGAGCGCGCGGGGATCGAGGTCCAAATCAAACCCCTCGGTAAATCGCCACACAACTTGCCCGACAGCCACCGGAGCAATCGCGAACAATCCGATGCCATGAATGCTACTCGGGCGGAGTTCCGTTTCGATGAGCAGCATCGAGCATTCCTACAAGCTGAGACAAAATTCGAGTACCATCGATTTCAGCACGCTCTTGCAGTGTCGTAATCAAAGATTTCACCGCATTGTTGTGCTGGCGTCGAGCCGTGTCAGGTACTACGTTCTTGCGCTTCGCGGATCGAGGTCGCGGACTTTTCTGAGCGGCCAACTCCAGGCATTCTACGACCAGCGAATTGAGGCTCTTGCGTTTGGCCTCGGCCAAATTACTCAAGTTGCGGTGCAGCTCGGGCGTGGCTCGCACGAGGAAGGTGCCTGAGAAGAAGTTCTTCCGATCTGGCTTTGTAAAGCACCCATTCCCTTAGGAAACCATAACCGCGTGGATAGCCTTGCGTGAGAGCCGCGATCTCGTCGGCGAAGGTTACCGCCTTCTGATAGACATCGAGCTTCTCGAACATGAATACCATCGCGACTGCCCTCGCGCGGTTGGGTCCAGAAATTGAGCAGGAGAACAGGTGATCAGGAGACCGCAGGAGAGCAGATCGCTTCGTGGCGCAGTCACGCTCCAATCTCCTCCACTGCTCCCCTGTTCAAATGCTCTCCTGCTCGACTTTTTGCCGCCATCGGCGGCAAAAAGTCGGGGCGAGAGGATTCGAACCTCCGGCCTCCTGCTCCCAAAGCAGGCGCTCTGCCAGGCTGAGCTACGCCCCGAACCCGAGCATTCTAGCGTCTCGTGGTCTGCGCGGATATGTCTGCCTTGCAGGGGAGACAACCGATCGACGGTCGAAGTTCTGCAGGTTTGGTCGTTGTCATGTTAGCGACGGCAGTCGGCTGGCTTCCGCGCGCTTACTGCTTGATGAGGTCGCGCACCGTCATGCCCGAGGGGATCATCGGCAGCACGTGCTCCTGGTAAGGGATCTGCACGTCGAGGATGAACGGGCCGGGGGACTTGACCATCTCGGTCAGGCCATCGACGAGATCGGCCTTTTCCTTGATGTAGCGGGCCCCCCAGCCGAAGCCCTTGGCCATGGTGACGAAGTCGGGGTAGCGCGTCGGGGGGCCCATGCCATTTCCCTGGCCCCGCCACTCGGGATTGTCGATCGGGCCCAGATACGTATGGGCGCGGTTGCCGGTGAAGAAGCGATCTTCCCACTGCACCACCATGCCTAGGTGCTGGTTGTTGAGCAGCAGCACCTTGACGGGCAGTTTCTCGCAATAGCAGGCCGCCAGTTCCTGAATGTTGATCAGGATGCTGCCGTCGCCGTCGATGTCGATCACCAGCCGATCGGGATGCGCCGCCTGCACGCCCATCGCCGCCGGCAGACCGAAGCCCATCGTGCCCAGGCCGGAACTCGAAAGCCAGCGGCGCGGCTTCTCGAACTTGAAGTGCTGCGCGGCCCACATCTGATGCTGCCCCACCCCCACGGCCACGATGGGATCGAGATCCTTGGTCAATTTCCACAGTTCGTGGATGGCGTGTTGCGGCAGAATCCCGTTGAAGTTCTGGTCCCAGGTGAGCGGATCGGACTGTTTCCACTCGGCGACTTGCTCGTGCCAGGCCGAAAGATCCTCGGGCGCCTCGACGATCTTGTTCAGTTCGGTCAGGGCGTGCTTCACATCGCCCACGATGGGAATATGGGCCGCCTTGTTCTTGTTGATCTCCGAAGGGTCGATGTCGATGTGGACGATCTTGGCGCGCTTGGCGAACTCGGCCAGCTTGCCCGTCACGCGATCGTCGAAGCGCACGCCAAAGGCGAGCAGCAAGTCGGCGGCTTCGACCGCGTAGTTGGCATAGACGCTGCCGTGCATGCCGAGCATGTGGAGCGAAAGGGGATCCTCGCCGGGGAAACCGCCGAGCCCCATCAGCGTCATCGCCACCGGAATACCCGTCTTGCGGGCGAGCCTGGTCAGTTCCTCGCTCGCTTCTCCCGCGATGACGCCGCCACCGGCATAAATCACCGGCCGCTTGGCCAGCTTGATCGCGGCGGCCACTTGTGCGATCTGTTCCGGCCGGGCCAGGCGGCGCTCGATGTGATAGCCGGGCAAGTTCATCGGCGCGTCGAAATCGGGCACCGCGTAGCCCTGCTGGATGTTCTTCGGAATATCGACGAGCACCGGGCCCGGGCGGCCGGTCGTCGCGACGTGGAACGCCTCGCGCATGACGCGGGCCAGGTCGTTCACGTCGGTGACCAGATAGTGGTGCTTCGTGATGCCGCGACAGACCTCGACGATCGGCGTTTCCTGGAAGGCGTCCGTGCCGATAACGTTCGTGCCCACTTGCCCGGTGATGGCGATGATAGGAATGCTGTCCATCTTCGCATCGGCGAGACCCGTGACGAGATTCGTCGCGCCGGGACCACTGGTGGCCATGCAGACGCCCACTTTGCCCGTGCTGCGGGCATAGCCCTGCGCGGCAAAGGTGCCCCCTTGCTCGTGTCGGGGCAGGATGGTGCGCAAGCGGTCCGAAAAGCGAGTCAGCGCCTGATGCAGCGGCATGCTCGCTCCGCCGGGATAGGCGAAGATGACCTCGACGCCGTGATTGACCAACGACTGTACGAGGATATCGGCGCCGCTCATCAAATCCGTTGGCTTGGCAGTCTTCGTCGCTTGAGACACCGTGACTTCGCTCCGCTCTTGCTGTGACTAAATCGTGAGGGGGGATTCGCCGGGCGCTCATGGCATCGGCCCCAACCGACGCTCCGAGTGCGGCCCTATCCCCCCGATAAGTGACCTTTCAGAGTAGGCTCCTGCGAGCATCTATTCAACTGTACCGCGAACTGGCCGGCGCCGTTTGGGCCTCGTAGCCGGCTGAACCACCCCCCGAGCCCCCTCCAACTCGACGCGCCGGCAAAGTCCGAAGCTCCCCCTCTGTCGCCGTCTCTCCGGCGAATCAGACACTCCAGCCGAGACCCTGACGACAATCGAGCCGGGGCAAAGGTTCTCGCGATTTCCCCGCGGTCTTTGGCGGTTTGCCACGGCGCCGCGGCATTCGTTCCCGCGATACCGAGCCCCAGCAGGCTGAAAAAGGTCCGTCGTGGCCTTTTTCAGCCTCGCATCCAGGCGATCCTATCAGGCTGCTGACTTTTTCAGCAGCCTGATAGAGGTGGGGCCGGCGCCTCGGCAACGCCACCGGCTTAACCGTTGCGACCGGCAGCGGGGCCGGTGCGACATCGTCGATTCCGCCCCTTCGAGGCAGGTTCGGAGATTGGGTTGGGCCGCCCGCGCAAGGTATGTTTTCCTCAGCCCCGCACCGCGAAAAACCATTCTGTCCAGGCGAGCCGCAAGGAGTCGATCGTGTCGGACCAACTCGAACTCATGCCTCTGGAAATCAGCGATCGGGAGCTCGATCGCCTGCTCGCGCTGGCCGAGGAGTTTTGCCGCCGCAACATCGATGAGGACTTCGAACGTCGCCTGCGCGAGCGGTATGCATTCGATCGCGCGATTTCGGTCCAGCGTGCGACGCCCGACGGCGTGCTGTCTGGCGAGCTCCTGGCGGCCCAGGCCCGCGATATCTCGTTGTGGGGGATCTCGCTGCGCGTGGAGGGGGAATTCTCGCGGCACGATCATTTGGCAGTCGACCTGGTCGTTCCGAGTTCGGGGGACGTGTTGCGTCGTGCCCGGCTGCTGGTCGAGGTTCGCCATGCGAAAGTCGATACCAGTGGCGCGCTGATCCTGGGTTGCGCGTTCCGCGAATCGCTCGATCCCGACACGATGGAGCGTGCCATTTCGCGTTTTTAGCGTTGCTGGCGCCAGGTGCCATCAAGGGGGCGTAACTCGCGTTATTAACAACACTTGCCGAGGTTCCCGAAGCGCCTGTTTTCTGACCTTTACTCAGTTCGCGCTTCTCGGCACAATGCCGCCCTCGCGTTGGACCACTTCCCCCCCACTGTATGGATGCATTGAGGGGCATAGCGTTACGCTTCCGCACAGCGTATGGCCCGTCGCCAGGCCTTGGCCCTCACAGCAAGGAGTGCTTTCGTGAACCATCGTCTTTTCTTCCAGGTTGCACTCGCAACCGGCATCGTCACCTGTTTTGCCAGTTCGGCCGCGGCCCAGGCGCCCGCGCCCCCGTCGGTGGCCATCATCGACATGACCTACATCTTCGAGAATCACCCGGGTTTCCAGGCCCGTCGCGAGCAGTTGCGCGGTCAGGTCGAACAGGCCGAGCACGACGTGAAGGCCCGCCAGGAAGAGCTCAAGAAGCTCGTCGACCGATTGAACGACTACAACCCGGGCACGCCCGAGTACAAGCAACTCGAAGAGGCCATCACCAAGCAGGACGCCGATCTGAAGGTGAAGGTGCAGCTCAGCAAGAAGGACTTCCTGCTGCACGAGGCGAAGATGTACTACACGGTCTATCAAGAGATCGCCGACGAGACGCGCATGTATGCCGAGCGTGCCGGGATCCAACTCGTCTTGCGTTTCAACGGCGACCAGATCGACACGAACAATCCGCAGGAAGTGCTGAAAGAGCTGAACAAGGCGATCGTCTACAGCAATCCTTCGATCGACATCACGCCGATCGTGCTCGACCAGATCAAGCGTCGCCAGGGACAGCCGGCCGCGACGACGGGCGCTCGACCGGTGCAGCAGGTTCCGGGTGCTCCGGGCGTTCCGCCACGACGTTAGTCGTCGCGAACCGGTCGGGTCGGCCGAGACCGTTCGGTTGGCCAGGTGTTGATGGGCGATTCCGCGGAGCGCCGACCAATCGGGGTGGCGCGCAAGGCGGCATTGCGGTCTCTTCCGTGTTCCTCGAGTTCGGCAGCACTTGATGCACTTGCTTCGCAGACAAACGACGTTGGCTCGGCCGGCGGTGGTCGAAGGATTTGGCTATTGGACCGGGGCGGATGTCCGCGTGGAATTCCGCCCGGCCCCGCCCGACACGGGCGTGGTCTTCGTGCGCGACGATCTGCCGGCCAGGCCGCGGATCGCCGCCCACGTACACCAACGTGTCGAAGTGCCGCGTCGCACGTCCTTGCGCGCGGCCGGCGCCGGCGTCGACATGGTCGAGCACGTGCTCGCCGCCCTGGCGGGACTGCAAGTCGACAACTGCGAGATCGGCGTCACCGCTGCGGAAATGCCGGGCTGCGATGGCTCGAGCCTGGCGTTTGTCGAGGCCATCGATGCCGCAGGCATTGTCGAGCAAGACCACCGACGAACACGACTCGTCGTCCGCGAAGTCACGCGACTGGGGGACGAGAACAGTTGGGTCGAGGCTCAACCGGCGTCGCACGGCGGCTTCTCCGTCAAGTTCCGCCTCGACTACGGCCGCGACAACGCCATCGGCCGTCAGACGATCAATCTGCACATCACGCCCGATTGCTTCCGCCGCGAGCTGGCTCCGAGCCGCACGTTCATGCTCAAGGAAGAGGCCGAGTGGCTGCAATCGCAGGGGCTGGGGCAACGGGCGACGACGCGCGATCTGCTCGTCTTCGACGAGGACGGGCCCATCGACAACACGTTGCGCTATCGCGATGAATGCGTGCGACACAAGGCGCTCGACCTGGTGGGCGATCTCTCGCTCGCCGGTTGCGATCTGGTCGGCCACTTCGTCGCACATCGTAGCGGGCACCGGCTGAATGCCGAGCTCGTGCGCGTCCTGCTCAAAGAAGGTGAAATCTACGGAGAGCGACGCCGTTCGGCGTAACGCTGTCCAGCGCGCGCCTGGTGGTAGGAAAACAACGCCCCGGGCGCTCGCCCAAGCCGATACTGCCAGACAAGCCGGCAGTGCCACACACACGTCTCAAAACAAAGTGACCTACGGCGAGGACGCCTCGAGAATGGAATCTCGGGTCGCGTGCCGCCGCTGCCGTGGAGTGCCTTCGCATGGCCACCTACGTCGCGGACACCGCGTCGGTCGACCGACGTGCCGAAATCGACGACGATGTCGAGATCGGCCCCTTCTGCGTGATCAGCCCGTACGCCCGCATTGGCCGCGGGACCCGTCTCGAGAACAACGTGACCGTGATGGGGCACGTCTCGATCGGCGCGCACAACCATCTCTATCCCGGTGTCGTCATCGGGGGCGAACCGCAGGACCTCAGCTATGGCGGGTCCGACACGCGCGTCGTCATCGGCGATCATAATGTGATCCGCGAGGGGGTGACGATCAATCGCGCCACCGAGAAGGAAGACGGTGTCACGACGATCGGCGATCACAATTACCTGATGGCCTGCTCCCACGTGGCGCACGACTGCCGCTTGGGCAATCACATCGTGATCGCCAATGGCACGCTGCTGGGGGGGCACGTTCACGTACACGACCACGCGTCCCTCTCGGGGGGCGTCGGCGTCCACCACTTCGCCACGATCGGCAGCTACGCCTTCGTGAGCGGTCTGGCCCGCGTGCTGCACGACGTGCCGCCGTTCATGCTCGTCGAAGGCCATCCTGCCCGGCCGCGCTGCATCAACGTGGTGGCGCTCAAACGGAACAACTTCTCGGCCCATGAAATCGAGTGCATCGCCGAGTCGCATCGCTTGATTTATCGCGCCAAGGTCGGCCTCGATCATGCCCGCGAAATTTTGCGCACCAACGAACAGCTCGGGCAACACGTGAACCAACTGCTGGCGTTTATTCAACACCAGCAGGAAGGCAAGCACGGGCGCGCCCGCGAACGCCGGAGGGCCGCGTGACACCACTTCGCCTGGCAGTCGTCGGAGCGGGGCATCTCGGACGCGTCCACGCCCGGATTGCCAAAGGGCTGGACGGCGTGGAATTGGTGGGCATTGCCGATCCGGTGCAACCGGCCCGCGAGGCCCTGGCCGCCGAGCATGGCGTGGCCTCGTTCGCGCATCATCGCGAACTGCTCGGCCGCGTCGATGCGGCCGTGGTGGCGGCCCCCACGCGTTTTCACCACGCCGTGGCTTGCGATCTGCTCGCGGCGGGCATCCACCTGCTGGTCGAGAAACCCCTGGCATCGAGCCTCGTCGAAGCCGACGAGATGGTGGCCCTGGCCGAGCGCTGCGGACGCGTGCTGCAAGTAGGTCACGTCGAACGCTTCAACCCGGCGCTGACCGCGGCCCTGCCCCACGTCCGCGATCCGAAATACATCGAATGCTGCCGCGCGGGGGTCTTCTCGTTCCGCTCGACCGATATCGGCGTCGTCCACGACCTGATGATTCACGATCTCGATCTCGTGCTGTCGTTGGTGCGCTCGCCGGTACGGCGTGTCGATGCGTTGGGCATCTCGGTCTTCGGCACGCACGAAGACGTGGCCCATGCCAGGCTCGAGTTCGAAAACGGCTGCGTCGCCACGCTGGGCGCCTCGCGGGCCAGTTATTCGGCCGTTCGCACGATGCATGTCTGGTCGACCGGCGGCTTTACCTCGCTTGATTTTGGCGCTCGCCAGACCACGGTCGTGCGTCCGAGCGACGCCCTCATGCGCCGCGAGGTGCGCGTCGAGGAGCTCACGCCGGAGCAGATCGCGCACCTGAAAGAACACCTGTTCGAAGAGTGGCTCGCCGTCGAGCATCCCACGGTCGAGGCCTGCGATCAGATTACGGCCGAGCAGGTCGATTTCGTGTCCTCGATCCGCGCCGGCCGCGCGCCGCGCGTCGATGGTCGCCAGGCACGCGAGGCCCTCTCGGTGGCGGATCAGATTCTCGCCTCGATCGACGCGCACACCTGGGACGGCACGTCGTCTGGTCGCGTCGGCAAATTCGCCCTGCCGAACACGATGCGCGGTCCCCACTGGCACCTCTCGCCGCAACACGCGCCGGTGGAACGCAAAGCGGGCTAAGGCACCCGTCGCTGGTTTACTCAGCGGGCAGCACCACCTCTTGACCACAACACCAAGGGTTAACGGCGTAGAGTGCCACCCAGCCGCCATCTGGCGTAACCGGTAGAATAAAGTCAGCTTCCGACCTGCCCGCGGAACTCGTTGAATCGCAGGTATTGCAGGTGCCGGTAAAGCTCGGAGCTCTGTAAGAGCTCGGCGTGCTTTCCTTGAGCTTTGAGCTTGCCTGCGTGCAACAAGTAGACGCAGTCGACCGAACGGAGCGTCGAGAGTCGCGTTGGCAGTAGCACCAGCGTCGTCTGCCGGGCGATGCGTTCGAGCGCCGCATCGAACTCGGCGCCCCCTTGTTCATCGATCGCCCCCTCGGGCTCCTCGAGCACGAGCAGACTCGGGTTGCGCAGCAAGGCCCGGGCCAGGCCGATCCGCAGCACCTCGCTGGCTTCGAGCCGGGTGCCGTGCTCGCCGACGACGGTGTCGAAACCGTGCGGCAACCGTTGCACGAAGTCGTACGCCCGGGCCAGCTTGGCTGCCTGATTCACGCGCGCGGTATCGACGCGTCCGTTCGTCTCGCAGCAGACGTTCTCGGCCACACTGGCGTTGAAGAGGAGTCGCTGTTGCAGGACATGGGCCACTTGCCCCCGCACGGATTCGAGCGTGCCTGCGCGAATATCCTGCCCATCGAAGAGGACTCGGCCCGACGTGGGCTCGTCGAGCCGCGCCAGCAGGCCCGCAATCGCCAGGGGCACGCGGCGGTCGGACGAAACGATGGCCACGCGTCCGCCCGCAGGGATCTTTAGCGTGACGTCGTCGAGGATCTTTACTCCGTCTGGAGCGCAGAAGCAAACTCGTTCGAGGGCGATAGAATCTTTCCAACGCGCGACTTGCTTCGCGCCGACGACTTGCCCCAGTCCCGGTTCTCGGTCGAGATAGGCCAGGATCTCGCGAGCGGCCTCGTCGACCGGTTCGAGCTGGCGGCGCAAATCGATCAACTGCCGCGCCCGAGGATAGAGGGCCAGGATGGCAGTAAACAAGATGGTCAACTCGGCGACCGAGACGCGGGGCGGTTCGCGCAGCAGATTGATACCGCTGAGGAACAGCATCAGCGCGGCGATGGCTGCCATCACGAGTTGTCCCAGTGGTTCGATGCCCGCCGTCGTGTTATCGCGGTCCGTGGCGGCAGCTCGATACCGGTCCAATAGTTTGTCGAAGGTTTCGCCGGGTAGGGCGTCGAGCATCAGTCCGCGCGCCATGCGCACCTGCCGGAGATTATCGGCCAGCACGGCCATGTTCTGCTCCGCGCGGTCTACCATGAGCCGCTCGCGATGGCGCATGCGCTGCCTCATTCCGCGAAAGGCGAGCCACCACAATCCGCCGACGAGGAGCGCGGCCAACGTCGCCCACGGTTCCATGTAGAGGGCCAGCGCCAAGAGCAACACGATCGACACGACGGCCCCCGGCAAGGCGCGCCACCATGCGACCAATCCGCGGCGGACGGTTTCGGCCACCGGTCCGAACAGTTCCACGGCGTCGGACACACGGCTGCGCGGCGTGGCAATCGACTCGAGCTGCAGGGCTTGCCGATAAATGGCGCGGCGCAGCTCGGTAACGACGCTCTGCGCGGCATGCTCGACGGCCAATTCGCGCAGATACTGCGTCAGGCTCCGGATGGCCGCGATCGCCAGGCCCATCAAGGCCAGGGCGAACAACGCCGAATGGTTTGCTTGCAGTGCCGGCAGGCTGGCGTACGCCGAACGCACGACGGCGCCGCGCGGCGTGCCATGCAGTCGCCACACGACGGGCAACAGGCCCCGGTTCTCGTAACGCAGTTCCCCATCGAACTGCGCGGTCGGGGGGCCCGCCAGTTCCTCGACCGAAGCGCGATCGCTCTCCGCGACGACGAGATCGCCGCGCGTCACGAGCAACTCGGCGGCCAGCCCCATGACCAGCAACAGGGCCACCAGGAAGAGCGACGAAGCGATGCTGAGCGCCCCGGTCAAGAGCGAGGGGCCGCGCACGGCAGGCGAGGATCGTCTCGCTCGATGAAACGCGGCCAACGACATCGGGCCCCTCTTGCGGCGCGATCACTGCGCCCTTGGGTCACGGAATGGCATTCGAGAGCAACAGGTCCCGGATTCGACGGGGGCGGCCGCAGGGGGGATGCCCACCGGCACGGGCGCTGACTCCAGTATTCTTTGCCGCGTGGCAGAACGCCAGTCGATCAGGCCAGATCGCGATCGTCGAACATGATCAGGGCGACGAACAGGGCCACCGTGCTGTAGAGCACGGTGTAAAGCAGTGTCCACGCCAGGTAGCTCCAGGGAACCTGCGCACCGGTAGCCACTGCCGCCTGGACATTGAAGTGATCGAGGACGGGCAGAATCGTGGCGATGAAGTAGCCCATGAACTGCACCAGGGGAAACTGCCCCACGGACGAGTTCACGAGCATGGGGACCAGGTGCCCCAGCACGTAAATCGACGAGCAGATCAACAGATTGGCCAGCATCGGCAGGCGGGTCGAAATGGCCACGCTGATCGAGGTCAGCACGACCACCTCGAGGAAGCCGAGCACCAATCCCGGCACAATTTGCAACATTTCGGCCCGGCACTGCCAGGTCGTGGGCTCGGGGAGCGCTCCCTCGCGGGCGTCGTAGACCACCTTGTACGAGACCGACGTCAGGAACAACGTCCCCAGCACGATGAACATGATGGCCACCGGGCCCAGAATGCCCAGGAACTTGCCCACGATGAACTGCCAACGTCTCACCGGCTTCGACAACAGCGTCAGCGCGGTGCGGCCTTCGATTTCGTCGGCGATCGAGATGCTGGCGGTCCAGAGCGCCAAGACGATCGCCAGGACCATGATCAACGTCAGACCCGAGTCTTTCACCACTTTGACGTCTTCGCCAAAGGTGTTGTAGGGCACGAAGGGAAAGGCCAGCAGCGCCGCGATGCCCACGAAGATCAGCACCCAGAACAGCGGCTGCGCGATGGCCTCTTTCGAGGTGGTGAGCGCAATGGCCGCCAGGCGCGGCGCGGTCAGCTTGAGCAGCATGTAGAACGCGAAGAGCGCGGCGCCGCAAATCGCGGCGCCCACGCCGACCAGCCAGATCGGAGTCAACCAAACCGACGAAACGCCAATCAAGACCGGTGGGGCGAGCACGGGCTGTCTGTCCTCTGTTATCGGTTCACAAGCGAATATCGAAGCCGTCGTACGTTCCGCGGGGCGCACTCGTGCGCGATTCGGCGCCCGAGATATACGCCGACATCTCCGCGGCCAGCGCCGCCAGAAAACGATCGAGTTCTCCCGATGCCCCTTCGACCACGAGCTCAACGCGCCCGTCGGGCAGGTTGCGCACGTGGCCGGTCACGGCATAATCGGCGGCGATGCGGCGCGTCGTGTAGCGAAAGCCAACCCCTTGCACGCGACCGCTGTAGAACACCTCGCGGCGTTCGGATTCGGCCGATGACACAAGCACGCTTCCTTCTCTGTACGGACGACCCGCGGCGTGGTTTCCAGTATAAGCGCGGGATGGCTGGGTTGACCACCGGCCGAGCCGGCCAATCGCGCCAGGCGAGCGCCTTGTGTCTAGTCGGTCACGACGTCGTCGAGCCGTGATATTCCCACGACTTCGTCCAATCGCACCCAGACCCGGCGACGGTTGGCGTTCACCCCCAGCTCGCACCGTTCGCGGATGTACCGGTCGCGCGTGGTGGCCGTGTCGCGCAGGTCGTGCGCGTCGGCCTCGGCCAGTACCAGAAAGCCCGGCACGACCTCTTCGAGCCGTCCTAGGTAGACGTAGGGGCTGTGCAGGTCGAGCACGATCATCTGACCCAGCAAGGTGGCCCAGGGGCTCTCGGTGGATACCGCTTCGGCACGAGTCATGGTGTTGCTCATACGCGGCTCCTTTTCCGCTGGTTCACTCCCGGGCCGCTGCCCGGTTCGATTCAAGATAGCCGGACCTGCCAAGGGGGGCAAAACGGAGAGTTGGCATGTGAACGAGCGAGCCCCGCGCAGCTTCGGCCGACCTTGACCGCCGCGACCGCTTTTCCTACCCTCCCGCCGCCATGTTGCGAGCCTATCTTTCCATCTTGTTGCTGGCCTTGTCGTCGACGCTGACTGCCGAAGCCGACGACCTGGCCGAGCTGGCGCGTCCGCAAAGCGGCGTGCTCGTCTTGCGCGGTGGCCAGGTGCTCGAAGGAGAGATCACCCAGGCGGGCGACAATTACTACCTCACGTTGCCCACCGGCGAGATCAGCATCCGGGCGGCCGACGTGGCCTTCCGCTGTCAGGATCTGGGAGAAGCCTATCGGCGCCGTCGCGAGTCGATCCAATGGTCACTCGTCGACGAGCGCATCAAGTTCATCGAATGGTGTCTGAAGTACGAGCTCTACGCCCCTGCCGCGCGCGAGATCGCCGAAGCCAAGGGGCAGTGGCCGGCCGACCCGCGCCTCGCGGCGCTCGAACGGCGCATGCTGTTGCGCGATCAAACGGCCAGGTCGTCCGCGGCGGCGCCCGCGGCCTCGTCGGAGCCGTCGTTCGAGGAGCTCGACCAGATGGTGCGCAAGCTTCCGCCCCGTGCCGCGTCGATGTTTACGAACACGATTCAACCGCTGCTGTTGAATCAATGTGCGACGGCGGCCTGCCACGGAGCGCAGCGTACGAACGATTTTGCCCTGCACCGTTCGAGTGTGTCGAACGCACCCAGCCGGCGTCTGACGCTACGGAACCTGGGGCACGCGCTGGCCCAGGTCGATCGCCAGCACCCCGAAGCCAGCCCGCTGCTGACGCAGCCGACCGGATTGGGCGATTCCGCGCATGCGATCATCCTGGGGGACCCGAGCAGTGCCGGGTACAAGGACCTGGTCGCTTGGGTGCGTCTGGTGGCCGGCAACGAGCCGCAGACGGCCAGGGCGCCGCGACCAAACGCTAATTCCGCGTTGCTGCAATTCGCCCCGTCCGCGGGAGACGCCTCGCAGGGGAAGTCGGGCAATTCGTCGAAGCCAACCGCCGCGCGGAACAAGGCGCCGGCCAGGCACGAGGTTCCCGCGACGACCGGGCTCACCTTCAGCACGAATCAACGTGGCGGTCTCATTCGGCCCGACGGATCGTTCGATCCGCTCGACCCCGATGATTTCAACCGCCGCTTTTTCCCCGAGCGTTTCGACGTCAAATTCTTCGACGGTCTCGAAGAAGACGAACCGGCCGAAGAGGCGTCGGACGAGTCGCTCGAAGCGGTCGAATAGGGGGCGCTCGCCACTCATCGGGTGAGACTTGAGAACCCCTCCCCGCGCCGCTACGATGCGGGCGTTCTGGGCCTCGAGCGCTGCGCCGCGGAGGTCCTTTCTCTCGAACGCACGCGCGAGGTGAGCAGCATGAGAAGGGTCGGTTCGTGCAACGTGGGCAAGTTCCGCGGCTGGACATTGCTGGCGATCCTTCTGCTCGTCGCGCCGTCGAGCATCCTGGGCGAGGAACCAATGGTGGGACCGACCTACGAAGAGGATCTGCGCTTTCTGGCGGCACACACCCAGGTGCTCGAGCTCACCGATGACCACGGAGCGCGGATCGCCGTGTGTCCCGAATATCAGGGACGCATCATGACCTCGACCTGCGAGGGCATGGCGGGAGCGAGCTTCGGCTGGATCAACCGCGCGTTCATCGCCGAGGGGAAACCCAGCGTCGTCTTCAACAACTACGGCGGCGAAGATCGCTTCTGGCTCGGACCCGAAGGGGGGCAGTTCGCCCTCTGGTTTGCGCCAGGCGTGAAACAAGAGTTCGCCAACTGGCGCACGAACCCGCAAATGCACGAGGGGGCGTTCAAGGTCGCCTCCGACGCGCAGACGCCCTACTATCGTCTGACGCGGCGCATGGAACTGCTGAACGCCTCGAACAACAAGCTTACTGTCGACGTGACGCGCGACGTGCGGCTCTTGTCGTCGCAAGCCTTTGCCAAGTCGTTCGGGGAAGAAGCGGCCTCGATCTTGCGCCGCGACGGCGTGAAGTCGGTCGGCTTCGCCAGCGATAATACCGTTACCAATCGGGGCGAGAACATGACCCGCGAGAAGGGTCTCGTCTCGATCTGGTCGTTGGGCATGTTCCAGCCGGGGGAGCAGACCTATATCATCGTGCCCTACGTGGCCGGCGACGAGACAGAGTTGGGCCCGATCGTCACGGCCGACTACTTCGGTCAGATTCCGCCCGAGCGGCTCCAGGTGATCGAGACCGCCATCCTCTTCCACGGCGACGGCCAGGAGCGGGGCAAGCTGGGCGTCTCGCCATCACGTGCCAAGCCCGTGCTGGGCTCGATCGATTTTGCCTCGGGGGTGTTGACGCTGGTGCATTACACGCTGCCCGACAACGCCGCCGGCGCCATGTACGTGAACAACCTATGGGAGTTGCCGCAAAAAGAGCCTTTCCGGGGAGACGCCGTCAACAGCTACAATGACGGTCCGGCCGAGCCCGGCGCGAAGGGGCTCGGCGGGTTCTACGAGCTCGAAACCCTCAGTCCCACGCGGCCGCTGGCCACCGGCGAGTCGCTGCGACACGTCCACGAGACGTACCACGTGCGGGCCGACGCCGAGACCCTGGCCGCGCTCGCCGAGGCGACGTTGGGGGTGAAGCTTTCGGACGTCCGGGCCGCCTTCGCGCAGCCGTGAGCACCAACCCTCGATGATGCTAGAGCGAGTCCTCGAACCCGAAGTCATGGATTCCGCGCAAGACGCGCTCGACTATGACTCGATGGACCACGCCACGGTGAACCACGTGTTCGCCGATGATTTTCTTTCGGCCCATCCCGACACGAGCTATGTGCTCGATGTTGGCACTGGCACGGCGCGGATTCCGATCGAGATCTGCCATCGCGATCCGGTGGCGCGCATCGTGGCGATCGATCTCGCGCCCAGCATGCTCGACCTGGGGCAGGCGAACATCGCGATCGAGGGTCTAGCCGAACGCATTCGCCTGCAACTCGTCGACGCCAAGGGGCTCCCGTTCGCGGACGCGGAGTTTTCGGCCGTGATCTCGAACAGCATCGTGCATCACATTCCCGAGCCGCGGGGCGTGTTGGCCGAGATGGTCCGCGTGGTGCGGCCTGGCGGCTTGATCTTCGTGCGCGACCTGTTGCGACCGCCCGATCGCGACACGCTCGAACACCTGGTCGAGGTCTACGCCGGCGAGGCCAACGAACATCAACGTCAATTGTTCGCCGATTCGCTGGCGGCGGCCCTTTCGCTCGATGAAGCGAGAGGGATGGCCGCCGCCGTCGGCATCGATCCCCGTACGGTCGCCGCGACGAGCGATCGCCACTGGACCCTCTCGGCCCATAAAATATGAATGCGACTTCCGCAGATTCCGAACCGGGCGAGACGCGCGTCTCGGCCGATGAGATGACCCCCGCGGAACTGGCCGAGGCCAAACGCTACGGCCGCATCCACCGCAACTTATCGCTGCTGGACAAGGCACTCGATCTGGCCTATCTCAGTGTGGCGACGTTTCTGCTCGCCGTGCCGGTGGATCGCTGGCTGGCCGAAAGCATCTCCTCGGCCACCGTGCGGCTGGGCATGCTTTACGTCATCGTCATTCTGCTGCACGAGTGTCTCTCGCTGCCGTTGTCGTACTACTCGGGCTATGTCGTCGAGCACCGTTTCGGTCAGAGCAACCAGACGTTGCGCGCGTGGTGGTGGAAGCATGCGAAGAGCTTCGTGCTGGCCATGGTCTTCGGCGGGGTGCTGTTTACCGGTTTGTTCTGGGTGATCTGGCTCACCGGCGCCTGGTGGTGGCTCGTGGCGACCGGCGCGTTCTTCCTGGTCAGCGTCGTCGTGGGGCAGCTTGCTCCGGTGCTGATCATGCCGCTGTTCTACAAGATCGAGCGGATCGACCATCCGGAGCTCACCTCGCGCATGGACCGGCTGGCCGAGGGGACCGGCCTGTCGATCGAAGGGGTCTATCGCTTCGACATGAGCAGCGAGACGAGCGGAGCCAATGCGATGCTTGCGGGCCTGGGACGCACGCGCCGGGTCATCATGGGGGACACGCTCCTCGAAGGCTTCACGCCCGATGAGATCGAGGTGATCTTTGCCCACGAGATCGGTCACCACGTCTTCGCGCACATTCGCAAGCTGATCGTGAGCGGCGCGCTCTCTAGCGTGGCCGGCTTCTGGCTGTGCGATTTCGCCCTGCGCGCCTGGGTCGAGCGCGTCGAAGGGCACGCCATCGACTACGCCACGCTGCCGGTCTACACGTTGCCTTTGTTGATGCTCTCGCTGGGCGTGTTCAGCCTGGTGGTCGGCCCGCTGCACAACATCGTCAGCCGGCGCTTCGAGCGGCAGTGCGATCGCTACGCCCTGACGCGCACCGGCAACCGCGCGGCGTACACGTCGGCTTTCCGGCGGCTGGCGCGGATGAACAAATCAGACCCCTGCCCCGACCCGATCGAGGTGTTTTTGTTTCATAGCCATCCGCCGATCGCGGAGCGGCTGGCCATGGCCGAGGATCCATGAGATGCGCGACGATCTACTTCGCCGCAGGCAGCACGACCTTGGCCAGGTAGATGTTCGTCTTTCCCTCGTGCGAGGCGTAGTAGCTGACCCACAGCTTGCCGTCGTGGAAGACGAGGCCCGGGTAGCTTGTGTCGCCGCCCGAGGGGAGCACCTGGAACTCGGTGATTTTGGCGTTTGCTGGATCGACCCAGCAGAGCGAAGTCCGCGCGCCACCGTCGTAGAGCCGTACCGCCGCGACCAGTCGACCGTCGGGCAGGCGCAGCAACTGCGGTCCACCGATGCGCGTGCCGGTGTCGCGCCAGGTCCATTCGGTATAGGGGGGCTTCGACGTGCCGAGCTGGCCGCTCGACTTCTCGCCGTCGCGGCGCATCAGGCAGTGCATCGTTTCGTCGGGCCCGACGACGATGCCCGTCTCGTTCGGGTAGCCTTCGCCGAAGAGGGTCTCGACCAAGGTGTCGAACTGCTTGCCGTCGGCACTGCGATAGAGGCGCGTCGATTTCTCGGGGCGTGTCTGGTAGCCGATTCCATACGCCGTGTCGCCATGCCAGATGACGCGCCACAGCCAGAAATTTTCATCGCCGACGTCGTGCCAGTCGCTCCACGTCCGGCCATCGTCGGAGAAGGCCACCACCGATTGATGGATCTTCTGGTCGCCGTCAGGAATGGCGATGGCGGCCACCACCATTAATTGACCCTTGGGCGTGACGACAATCTTCGGATCGCGGACGTCGCCGCGGGGCGAGCCCAACAGGGCCGCACTTTCCCAGTCCGCGCCGTCGCTCGACACGAGCACGCGGACCGCGCCGTCGGGGGAGACGTGAGCTTGTCCCTCGCGAAAGACGCAATACCAACGATCCTGGTGCCGCACGAGATCGGTGAAGGCGTTGTGCGCCCCCTGGTCCCAGATCTTCTTCACGTCGACGGAAACCGCCTCGGACGGACGATCGGCAAGGCCCAGGGATGGCATCAAGGCCATGAGGAACAGGCCGCCCATGAAGACAGGTGAGTATCGGTTGCAGGGGCATCGATTCATGGTTGTCTCTCCATGTGATGAGATGGAGCGAGAAGTTCGCCAGTTCGTTGTCTCGCAGTCGGTCGCGGTCCTCGGATCGCTGCGCGACACCGAGCATTTTTGCGACTTGGTGTCGAATATCGTGGTCTGTTTGCTCCGCAAAATGATCGGTGCCACCCGCGGTCAGTCGCTCCATGGCTCGAGTTCATTCCTCGTCCACCACGTATGCCCTTGAATTCGTCGTGGGTCCTTGACGGGCATCACCCAGGAAAGCAGGCAGGCCACGAGCACGGTCGCCGTCGTCGTGATCGGCACGACGAGCAGCATGCTGGGGCCGCCAATGCTCAAGACGTCGGGCCAGGCGCGCGCCAGGTCGTTCCAGAAGCAGATCGCCAGGGCCACGACGATTCCCAGGAGCGTCGCCAGCGCCGCCGCGGTGCCACTGGCCCGGGGGACGAAGATGCCCACGATGAAGAGCGACGCCATCGGCCCGAGGAACAAATTGAAGACCTTCACCGAGAGATCGATGATGTTCTGATTTTGCGGATCGGCCGCGATCACCGTGGCCACGAGAAACGCCACCACCGTCATGAACAAGCCGGCGCCGATCGTCGTCAAACGCCCCACCAGGAGCTCGACGGTTTGATTCGGCGGGCCCGCCTTCCAGGGACGATAGAAGTCGACCGTCACCACGGCCGAAATCGAATTCAGTCCGGACGAGATGCTCGACATGGCCGCGGCGAAGAGGGCCGCCATGATGAGCCCGCCGATCCCGCTGGGCAGGTACGACACGATGAACGCCGGAAAGGCCTGCGTCGCGTCGTCGGGATTGTTCGGATCGAACTGCCCGCCGAAAGGGCCTTCGCCGCGGGCGATCTCGGGATTGATCTCGGGCGAGAAGAAGCCCAACAGCGCCAGGCCGACCATGCCCAGCACGAGCATCATGAAAAAATCGCCCACGGCGCCGATGACGTTGCTGCGCAGGGCGTCGCGCACGCCGCTGGTGGCAAAGTAGCGTTGTGTCGCCACCTGGTCGCCGCAGTGGGTGCAGATGCGCCAGAAGAACGTGTTCAAGCAGACGAGAAACACGGTGCGGTCGAGGGTCCAGTCGGTGCTGAACCAGACCGGCGCCGCCCGGTTCATTTGCTGTGCCTGTTGCCACCAGGCGCCGGGGCCGCTGCCCGTCGTCAACCAGACGTAGCCGATCGCCGCCAAGGCTCCGCCGAACATGACGAGAAACTGCGTCACGTCGGTCCAGACCACGGCGCGAATCCCGCCGAGAAAGGTATACGCCGTCGTGACGATACCCATCGACAGCATGAGGCAGATCAGCCACCCGTGCTCGCTCATCTCCCAGCCGGTCAGGTACTGCACGCGCTCGGGCACATCGCTCGTCATGCGTGCCACGGCGCGCGAGGCGGTGTAGACGATCATCCCCACCCAGCCGAAGCGCATCAGCAGGAAGAGCCCCGCCCCCAGCACACGCAATGAGTAGCTGAATCGCAACTCCAGGTACTGGTAGACGCTGGTCAACTGATAGCGCATGAAAAAGGGGATCCAGATTCCGAGCACGATGGCCAGCCAGAAAGGCAGTGCGAGAAACTGCGTGGCAAAGGCCAGCCCGTGCTGGATCATGTCCCCCGGGGCGGCAAGGTAAGTGATCGTCGACAGCAACGTCGAGACGATCGACAACCCGATGGCAAACGCCGGCAGGCTGCGGCTGCCGACGAAATACTCTTCCTGCGAGTTCTGCTCGCCGGAAAAGTACAGCCCGATGCCGAGCATTGCCAGGAAGTAGAACACGACGACCACATAGTCGAACGTGCCCAGGTGATTTTCGACAGCAAGCAGCATTAGTGAGTTGCTAGGGGTCAGGGGTCAGTGATCAGGGGCCAGCGTGATTCATGGCAACACCGTCAATCACCCTTTGCCGACCACTGTCCCCTGACCACTACTCTCATCAGTCGATCTTTTTCAGCTCGACGAGGAAGTGGAGCGTGGCGTTGGGTGGAATCGCGTTGCCGGCGCCCCGCCTACCATAACCCAGCTCGGAGGGGATTTCCAATTCGATCATGCCCCCTTCGCCGACGAGTTGCAGCCCTTCGGTCCAGCCAGGAATGACCATGTTCAACGGAAACGAGATCTCTTCGCCGCGCGCGTACGAGCTGTCGAACTCCTTGCCATTGTCGAGCCAGCCCTTGTAATGCACCGTCACTGAATCGGTCGCCTTGGGCTTGGCTCCCTCCGACTTGCGCAATACGCGGTACTTCAAGCCACTCTTCGTCTCGGAAAATTCCTTGGGGGCATCCTTGTCGACGGGGCCCGGCTTTACTTCTGCCACGGCCACCGCCGTCATGGCGACGACGAAAAACGCGGCCAGCGAGAGCGTAACGGTGCGTAGCATCGTGCGGTGCGAATCAACGTTCATGGCGATTTCCTGGTCTGGTTCGAATCTTGAAGGCCCCGGCCGTGGCCACTCTGGCCCAACCGGAAGTAGCTAAGCATACGGGGCGACCTGCCGGGTTGGCTAGTTCAGATGACCGGCATGCCGGAATGGCCATTTCCCAACTTGCCTTCTACCGGCCAGTTACGCCGCTACGAGACCGTAATTCTGACCCGGTCGATGACACCAGGGGGCGTGCTACATTTGCCGGGCGTTTCCCCCTCGTCGGGGCCTACGCTGGGCGCGGACTCGGCCGGGGGTACATTCATGCGGTTCGACTGGCACGACGGGAACGAAATTCAAATAGGGAACGCCCTGTTGAATCCGCGGGAAGAATTCCACGAGCAGCAAGCAGCCGCCGCGAACGCCGCGCAAGAGAGTTCGGCAGCGGGCGCGGAGTCGCGAAACCTCGGCTGTGAGGTCGCGGCGCCCGACTACGCCGATCGCGTGAAAGAGTTGCTCGTCGGCAAACCGGTCGACCTGAACGATCGCACCATCTTCAAGCGGTTGTCGTTGATCGCCTTCTTTGCCTGGGTCGCCGTCGGCTCCGACCTGCTCTCCTCGTCGTGCTATGGTCCGCCCGCCGCATTCGAAACCCTGGCCGGACATCACGAGCTGGCCCCCTTTCTCGCGCTGATGACGATCGGCACCGTGGGCCTGATCTCGCTCTGCTACGCGCGCCTGGTCGAGCACTTTCCGCATGGCGGCGGTGGGTACATCGTCGCGTCGAAGCTGCTCGGTCCGCGCTGGGGGGTCGTCTCGGGCTCGGCACTGCTGGTCGACTACGTGCTGACGATCACCGTTTCGGTCGCCGCGGCCGGCGACGCCATCGGCGGCATGTTCGGTGCCGAAGTCCTGCACTGGAAATTGCCCGCCGAGTTGGCGGCCGTCGTGCTGCTGATCGTGCTCAATCTGCGCGGGCTGAAAGAGTCGGTGATAGCCGTCCTGCCGATCTTTCTGCTGTTTCTCGTCACGCACGCGCTTTTGGTCGGTGGCACGTTGACGATCGGCCTGCCCGAGATCGGCGCCGTCGCCCACGAGGTCTCGACGGGCCTGACCAACAGCGTGCGCGATCCGCAGCTCGGACTGTTGGGCGTCTGCTTGCTCTTGCTGCACGCCTATTCGTTGGGCGCCGGCACCTACACGGGCATCGAGGCCGTCTCGAACACCATGCCCGTGCTGCGCGAGCCGCGCGTCAAAACCGCGCAGCGCACCCTGCTCTACATGGCCCTCTCGCTATCGATCGTCGCGGGTGGGTTGCTGCTCGGCTACATGCTGCTCGCGGTGAAACCGGTGGGGCACGAAACGTTCAACCACGCCCTGGCCCGGGCGCTAGTCGGCGAGGTGGGCCTGGGGGGCAGTTGGATCGGCTCGGCGTTTATCGGGCTGACGCTGCTGGCCGAGGGGGCGTTGCTGATCGTGGCGGCCCAGGCGGGGTTCGTCGACGGTCCGCGCGTGCTCGCCTACATGGCACAGGACTATTGGGTTCCCAACCGCTTTGCGAGCCTCTCCGAGCGGTTGACCGCACACTACGGTATCCTGCTGATGGGCTTCGCGGCCCTGGGGCTGCTGCTCTTCAGCGAAGGTTCGGTCGCCCTGCTCGTCGTGATGTACTCGATCAACGTGTTCATCACCTTCTCGCTGTCGATGATCTCGATGTGCCGCCTGTGGAACGGCGAGCGCCGCAAGGGGAACCCGCTGTGGCGGAAAAGGCTCGCGCTGTTCGGCTTGGGCGCCGCGCTGTGCGTCTCCGTGCTCGCCGTCACGATCGTGTCGAAATTCACTGCCGGCGGCTGGCACACGCTGGCCGTGACGGCCTTGTGCATCGTCGTCTGTTTCTTTATTCGGCGTCACTATGTCGCCGTGCAAGCGGAGCTGGCAAAGCTCGACCAACAGGCGCAGGACCTCGAAACGCCCAGCGGTGGCACGCTCGCGCCGATCGATCCCAGCAAGCGTACCGCCGTGATCGCCGTCAGCTCGTACGGTGGACTCGGCGTGCAGATCTTGCGCAAGGCCTTGCGGTTCCTGCCGGGTTACTTCGACAACGTCGTCTTTCTCTCGGTGGGAGTCGTCGATAGTGGCGTGTTCAAAGGCGAGGAGTCGTTCGAAGGACTGCGTGCCCATACGGCGGCATCCTTGTCGAAGTATGTCGCGTACGCGCGCCGCGCGGGGCTGCCCGCCACGTCGTACATGACGATCGGCACCGATCCGGTGCGCTGCCTCGAAGAGCTGTGCGTCGAAACGGCGAAGCAGTATCCCCATAGCACATTCTTTGCCGGGCACCTCATCTTCGGCCGCGACACCTGGCTGAATCGCATCCTGCACAACCAACTGCCCATGGCCATCGAACGGCGCTTGCAATATGCCGGCCTGCCGGTGGTCGTGCTGCCGATCAAGGTGGGGTAGCGTCCGGCTCGTCGATTCGACATCGCGACAAGCACACTGATTGTCGTGTGCTAACCGACATGCATGTCGTTGATCGGGACACATTCACCAACCTGCCCCTTGACCCGCGTTCCGCGGGTGTCTTAGATTGAGACGTTTGGTCGCTGGCCAACCTGCCTGCTGGGTGGGTTTCGGGCGTGGGCCCGGGCCGGTATTCCGCGGTCGTGTTGGCATCGCAAGACGCTGGCCGGTTGCACCGCAGGCGCCGCTGTGTCTGCTCGCTTTACTCCTTTCGTCGAAAGGTCCCGCCGTGCCTGGGACGTGCGTTATCGGTCTGCAATGGGGTGACGAGGCCAAGGGCAAGATCGTCGACCTGCTGACCGAGCACCATGAGATCGTCGTTCGCTACCAGGGGGGGGCGAACGCCGGACACACCGTCGTCACCGACGGTCAGACCTACAAGCTCTCGCTGATCCCCAGCGGCATCCTTCGGCCGGGCGTGCAGTGCGTCGTCACCGGTGGCGCGGTGATCAATCCCCCCAGCTTCCTGGGCGAGATCGACACGCTCCGCGGCCGCGACGTCGAGGTGGGGCAGAACCTCATGCTCAGCGACCGCGCGCACGTGATCTTCCCCTGGCACGTCGAAGAGGACCGGCTCGTCGACAAGGGCACGTCGGACGGCGAGGCGATCGGCACCACCTTGCGCGGCATCGGCCCTTGCTATCGCGACAAGGTTGGCCGTTCGCACGCCATCCGCATCGGCGATCTCTATCGCGCGAATTTCAAGGAACAGGTCGAGCGCATCGCCAGGGAAAAGACCGCCGCGCTCGATACGCTGGCCGCGGGGCGCGACTACGAACGCTTCGACGCCGCCCGCGTGTACAAGGAGTATTCAAACTTCGCCGAACAATTAAAACCCTTCGTCGCCGACACCACGGCTTACCTGCTCGACGCGGTCGAGTCGGGCAAGCGTGTCCTCTTCGAAGGCGCCCAAGGCGCCCTGCTCGACGTCGATCACGGCACGTTCCCCTACGTCACGAGCAGCAACAGCTCGGGCGTCGGCATCGCCAGCGGCTCGGGCATACCGGGCCGTTATATGCAGAAGATCATCGGCGTGATCAAGGCCTACTCGACGCGCGTCGGGGGGGGGCCCTTTCCCACCGAGCAGGACAACGAGATCGGCCAGCACATTCGCGATCGCGGCAACGAATACGGCACCGTGACGCGGCGGCCGCGCCGCTGCGGTTGGTTCGATGCCGTGGCGGTGCGTTACACGGCCCGGCTGAGCGGCGTCGATGTCCTCTCGGTCATGTTGCTCGACGTCCTCAGCGAGCTCGAAGAGATCAAGATCTGCACGGCTTATGAGATCGAGGGTCGCCGTGTGACGAACTTTCCCAGCCAGGTCGACGACCTGCGCCGCGTCGTGCCGATCTACGAATCGTCTCCCGGCTGGAAGCAGGACATCACGGGCGTGCGCCGCATGGCCGATCTGCCGGTCGAGGCCCGCAAGTATCTGCAGAAAATCGGCGAGATCATCGGCCGGCCGGTCGAGATCGTCTCGGTCGGTCCCGATCGGCAGCAGACCATTCTGGGGTGACGCCGTGAGCAAGCTGGCGGCCAAGTCCGACGCTGCCGAAGCGACCGCGCCGTTGCCTGCGGCCGAGCCGCACCCGCAGCTCGACGTGCCTGCCGAGCAGCGACCGCGCCACGTGGCCATCATCATGGATGGCAATGGCCGCTGGGCAAAACGTCAGGGGCGCCCGCGCATCGAAGGGCACCGCCGCGGCGTTGCCAGCGTCCGCGCGTGCGTCGAAGAGTGCGCGCGGCTGCACCTCGCGCAACTGACGCTGTACTGCCTATCGAGCGAAAACTGGAAGCGGCCGCGCGAGGAACTCGATTTCCTCATGCACCTGCTCGAACAGTACATGATCGAAGAGCGTGCCACGTTGATGAAAGAAAACGTGCGCCTCACCGTCATCGGCCGGCGCGAGGGGATTCCCGACTCGGTCGCGCGCGAGATGGACAAGACCATCGCCATGACCGCGGGCAACACGGGCCTGCTCTTGTGCCTGGCGATCAACTACGGTTCGCGGGGCGAGATCGCCGACGCTGTGCGGGCGATTGCCCAAAAGGTGCGTGACGGCCAACTCGATCCCGCGACGATCGACGAATCGACCGTCGCGGCCCATCTCTACACGGCGGGCATGCCCGACCCCGACCTGGTGATCCGCACCGCCGGCGAGATGCGGATCAGCAATTACCTGCTGTGGCAAATCAGCTACGCCGAGATCTGGGTCACCCCGCTCTGCTGGCCCGACTTTCGCGAGGCGGAGCTGCACCGCGCGATTTGCGACTATGCGTCGCGCGATCGTCGTTTTGGCGGATTGAACGAATGACACGCCACGCCGCGCGAAGGGGGCCGCCATGCTGAGGTGGCGTCTACTGCTGGGTGTACTGCTGATCGGGGCGCTCGTCGGTCTCTGTTGGGCCGACTTTCATGCGAGCCAGCCCGGCGTCTGGCTGTTTCCCCTCGTCGTGCTGTTGTCCCTGCTGGCTAGCCAGGAGGTGTTGAACCTGACGTCGGCCAAGGGAGCCCGGCCCCTGGCTTGGGTCGTCTATCTCGGCAATCTGGCAATCGTGGCGAGCAACTGGCTGACCGTCTGGCAGCCCGAGCGATTCCCGACCTTGGCGCCGGTGGCGTGCGCGCTGGGGATGGCGATCTTGCTGGCCTTTGCCGGCGAGATGCGCCGCTACGAGGGGCCGGGCAACGTGACGGTAAACCTGGCCCTGGCGGTGTTTGCCCTGTGCTATGTCGGCGTGCTGCTCAGCTTTCTCGTCGAGCTGCGGTTGTTGGGCAAGGACGTCGGCATGGCGGCCCTCTTGTCGCTGGTGATCATCGTCAAGATGAGCGACACTGGTGCTTATACGGTGGGCCGTCTCGTCGGTCGCCATAAGCTGGCCCCCACGCTCAGCCCCGGCAAGACGATCGAGGGAGGACTGGGAGGGCTCGCCTTCGCCATCCTGGGGGCCTGGTTCTCCTTTACCTGGATGTGGACGCAGCTTTGCGGCGATCGTCCGGCGCCCAGCGCGATCTGGTGGCTCACCTACGCGGTGCTCATTACCGTGGCCGGCGTGATCGGCGATCTGGCCGAATCGCTCCTCAAACGCGACGCCGGACGCAAGGACTCGAGCACCTGGATGCCAGGCTTCGGAGGTGTCCTCGATCTGCTCGATAGCCTGCTCTTGTCGGCGCCCGTCGCCTACGCTTGTTGGGTGTTTGCCGTTTGAGGCTCTCACATCGGCCCTGCCAGAAACGCCCAAAACAACCACTAAACCATTGCAACAAAAAGACATACAGGCCATCGACCCCACAACCCTCGGGGGCGAAATAGCTGACGAGTTCGCCTTTAGATTGTAAACTCTCGAAGTAGCAGGCAGTGTCACGCCAGAGGGATTGGCAGCCGTGCCGCGCGCTTCGACACCAACTGCACTAGAATGGATTTTGCCCTTTCGGGCCTCACATCGCGCCGTACGCGGAGCAGCACACGTCTTGACGGTCGAACAAACCATTACGGTTGTCGATTCCAAGGTATTGATGTCCCTGTTCGGGACTTGCGATCAGCACTTGCGTGCGATTCGCGAGGCTTTGCAGGTCAGCATCACCGCGCGCGATAACCAAGTCCACATTGAAGGGGACGACAAGTCGGTCGCCCTCGCCACTGAAGTGCTCGAACAGCTCAAGTCTCTGGCCACACGGCACGGTTCCGTCTCGCCCGAGGAAGTGAATACCTTGCTGGCGACCGTTCGCAACGGCGAACGGATGGCCGAGACCGCGCCGATCGACGTCTTGAGCACGGGCCGTAAGATTCGTCCTCGCACGGCGGGCCAGGCCCGGTACGTCCGCGCCATCCAGGACCACGACCTGATCTTTTGCGTGGGGCCAGCCGGCACGGGCAAGACTTATCTGGCCGTGGCCATGGCGGTGGCGGCGCTCAAGCGCGAACAAATCAAGAAGATCGTGTTGGTCCGTCCCGCGGTCGAGGCCGGAGAAAGCCTGGGCTTCCTGCCGGGGGATCTGCAGGCCAAGATCAATCCTTATCTCCGCCCGCTGCTCGATGCCCTGCGCGAGATGATGGATTACGATCAGGTCAAGCGTTACATGGACGACGACCTGATCGAGGTGATTCCGCTGGCCTATATGCGCGGCCGGACGTTGAACGAGGCCTTCATCATTCTCGATGAGGCGCAGAATACGACTGTGCCGCAGATGAAGATGTTTCTTACGCGGATGGGGCACGGCTCGAAGATCGTCGTCTCGGGCGACACGACGCAGGTCGACTTGCCCCACCATACGCGTAGCGGTTTGATCGACGGCCTGAAACGCCTTGAAGGGATCAAGGGTTTCGGCGTCGTGCGGCTGAACAATTCCGATATCGTGCGCCATCCGCTCGTGCAGGCGATCGTGGAAGCGTACGAGGATCGTGCCCCCAAGCAGCATCGCTAGGCTGCTCGAGCGAGTAATCATGGCCACTGGTGGTCGTCGTCGAACGCGGTCGCAACGGGTTGCCTCGCTCGAACTCCCTCCCGGGCGGTTCGAGCGCGTGCTGGCCACGCTGCGCACGCGCGACGTCCTGCTCAAGCTGGCCGCCTGTTGCCTGGCCGCCCTTATCATCTGGGCCGTCACGGCCGCCTGGGCCATCCCCTTCAGCTACCGCGTGGGCTACGTGCCGCGACACGACGTGCGCTCCCGCGTCACGTTCGAAGAATCGTCTCCCGGCGGCGGGCAGCGGGGCGCCGTCCGTGAAGCGGGAGAGGTGCTGGCCCCGGCCGGTCGCCCCCTGACCGTCGAGGACGTCCGCCTGCTGAAGCAGGAGCACGAGGCACAGCGTTCCGGACGCGCGTCGAATCAACGCCTTTCGGATCGCCTGCATCGCTCGGCCGCGTTTTTCATCTTCCTCGCGGCGCTGTTCGCGATGTGCGGCTTTTATCTCACGGCCCGCGACCGCCAGATCCTGACCACGCCGATGCGGCTCGGCACGGTCCTCTTTCTGGCCGTGCTGGCGATCACGCTGGCCATGTGGATCACGCCCGATCCGTGGCGGGCCGATGTCGTGCCCCCCCTCTTGTTCGGCATGACGGTGGCCATTGCCTTCAGCCTCGAGACGGCCCTGGTGCTGACCACGGCCCTGACGCTCGTCATCACCGTGGTCACCGGCGGCACGCTGGGCGACTTCCTGATTCAGATGAGCTCGGTCGTCACGGCGTCGCTCATGTGCGGCCACGTGCGTAGCCGCAGCAAGCTCATCAAGGTGGGGCTCATCACCGGGGTCGTGTCGGGCATCGCCACGCTGGGCGTCGGCATTCTCGAGCACCAACCGTTGGGCATGCCCCTGCTGACCGCCGCCGGCCGCAACGTCATGTGGTCGGTGGCCGCCGGGTTCCTGATGACCGGCCTGCTCCCCACGATCGAACGACTCTTCGGCGTGCTGACCGAAATCAGCTTGCTCGAGCTGGGGGACGTGGCCCATCCGCTGTTGCAAGAGCTCGTGCGGCGCGCGCCGGGCACCTACAACCACTCGATCAACGTCGCCTCGCTGGCCGAGGCCGCCGCCGAGGCCATCGGCGCGAACGGCCTGCTCGTCCGCGTCGGCGCCTACTTCCACGACATCGGCAAGATGTTCAAGCCGGGCTATTTCATCGAGAACGTCGGGCAAGACGTCAACCGGCACGAATCGCTCGTCCCGGCCATGAGCACGCTGATCATCATCGCGCATGTGAAAGACGGCGCCGACCTGGCCCGCCAGCATCACCTGCCGCAGCCGATCATCGATTTCATCGAGCAGCACCACGGCACCACACTCGTCGAATACTTCTATCGCCGCGCGAGCCAGATTCGCGATTCGAATCCCGACGCGAGCGAAGTCGAGGAAAACAGCTTCCGCTACCCGGGCCCCAAGCCGCAGACGAAGGAAGCCGCGGTGCTGATGCTTTCGGACGCGGTCGAAGGGGCCTGCCGCGTGCTCGTCGAGCCGACTCCCGCGCGCATCGAGAATCTCGTCCACGACCTGGCGATGAAGCGTCTGCTCGACGGCCAGTTCGACGAGTGCGGCCTGAACCTGCTCGAGTTGAGCGCCATCGAGGAGAGCTTAGTCAAGTCGCTCACCGCCGTGTATCATGGCCGGGTTAAATATCCCGATCAGAGGACGGCCTGATGCATGCCCCGACGAAAGGACGCGCCCGCCGGGCGAAGTCGGCGGCAACCAACCGCCCTGTCAAGCCGCGTCCCGCGGCCGCGGCGCTACGCATTGTCGTGGCGAACGAGCAATCGATCCTCAAGGTCAAAGCGGCGCGGCTCGTCGAGGCGGTGCGCGTCGTACTGGCTGGTGAAGGAGTCGCCGCCGCCGAGATCAGCATCGCCGTGGTCGACGATCCAACGATCCACGCGATCAATCGCGATTTTCTCCAGCACGACTTCGCCACCGATGTCATCACCTTTGCGCTGGGCGACGAAGGGGGCTTGCTCGAAGGCGAGATCGTCGTCAGTGCCGAGACGGCCCGCACGGTCGCCGGGCGGCACGGCGTCGAGCCGGCCGATGAACTGGTGCTCTATTTGATCCATGGCGCCCTGCACCTGACGGGGTACGACGACCTCTCGTCCGCGCCGCGTGCCCGCATGCGAGCGCGCGAGCAACATTACCTCGCCGCATTGGGGCTCGAGCTCGTTCCGGTCGACGCGGAACCGCCTCGCGCCAAGATTCGCCCTGCCAAGAGCGTTTCCCGGCAAGTCAAGCAGCCGTCGCGCGGTGGGCGCGGCGGCACGAAACGCAGGCGAAGCACGAACGGGACGCACGGAGCGTCGGCAACGTGATCGAAGACCCTGCCCTCTGGCTGACCATCGTTAGCTTTGCCGTCACCGCTATCACGGCGATCGGCCATCGCGCGCTGCGCGACTTCTCGCGCCACGACCTGGCCGAGATCTGCATGCGCAACAACGACCAGAATCGCCTGGGCGATATCGTGCGCCACCACGAACGCGTCGCCGTGGGCGTCGAAACGCTCCAGGTGCTGGCCACGGCCCTGCTCGTCAGCAGCACAACCTATTGGCTCTGGTTCGAGCCTTTTCGCGCCAACACCCTGGGTTGGAACACGCTGCTCGTGGGGGGCATCTCGGCGGGGCTGATCCTGCTGGCCGGCGAGATCTGGGTCCCCTGGGCCGTCGCGCGTCTCTGGGCCGAACCGTTCGTCTACTACACCTGGCGCTTCTGGAAAGCCGTCAGCACGATCGCCTGGCCCCTCGTCTTCTTTGCCAGCATGGTCGACACCGTGCTCCACCGGCTTGCCCGCCGCCCGCCGCAGCGGACGAGCGAAGAGACGTTCGAGGAAGAGATCCGCACCCTGGTCAGCGAAGGTCATCGCGAAGGGCTCCTCGAAGAAGACGCCCGCGAAATGATCGAGAGCGTGATTGAGCTGAGCGACGTCGCGGTCTCGCAGGTGATGACGCCCCGGACCGACATGGATTGCATGCGCGCGGGGCTCAGCGTTCGCGAGGCGCTCGAGTTCGTCAGCCACGCGGCCCACTCGCGCATTCCCGTGTATGGCAAGAACCGCGACGACATCGTGGGCATTTTGTACGCGAAAGACGTGCTGCAATGCGTGGCCCGTGGCGCGGACCTCGACCAGGAGCAGGTCGAGCCGTTATTGCGCCGGCCCCACTTCGTGCCCGAGACCAAGCCGATCGATCGCCTGCTGCAGGAGTTCCAGCACACGCGGAATCACATCGCCATCGTGCTCGACGAGTTCGGCGGGGTCTGTGGGCTCGTGACGATCGAAGACGTGCTCGAGGAGATCGTCGGCGAGATCATCGACGAGTACGACGAGGTCGAGGCCGAGGGGATCAAGCAGCTCGACGACCGCACCGCCGAGGTGCTGGCACGCGTCCACATCGACGAGATCAACGAACGGCTTGGGCTGAAGATCGACGACCAGAGCGACTTCGATACCATTGGCGGCTTCGTCTTCAGCCGCCTGGGACACATGCCTCGCGGGGGGGAATCGATCGTCTGGAACAACGTGCGGATCACGGTGATCGAAGTCTCGCGGCGCCGCATTCAACGCTTGCTGATCGAGGTGCTCGACGAGGCCCATCCGCAGGGCGTCCAGTAGCACGCCTGCCAGCCATTCCGATTCATCCGCAGATTACGCAGCTTTCACAGATGACTGATTCGATGGGGCAAATGTCCGGCATCCAATCTGTGTAATCTCGGTAATCTGTGAGTGGATGACTCCTTCCTCCTCCGCCCGCCGCGCTTGCCATGTCTACGGAAAAAGCCGATGCCCTCGTTCTTCGCGTGATCGATTTCAGCGAGACGAGCAACATCGTGACTTTGCTGACGCGCGAATTCGGCAAGATACATGCTTTGGCCAAGGGAGGGCGCCGGCCGAAGGGGCCGTTCGAGTCTGCCCTTGACCTTCTCTCCGAATGTCGAGTAGTGTTCCTGCGCAAGTCGTCGGAGGCACTCGATCTCCTGACCGAAGCCAAGCTGGAGAAGCGATTTAGAGGACGACGTAGAGATTTAACGAGTCTCTATGCCGGTTACTACGTCGCCGAACTGCTGAGCGAGCTCACGCACGATTCCGATCCTCATCCCGAACTGTACGACGCCGCGGTGCGCACCTTGGCGGCCTTGGGCGGTACGGGACCGATCGCACCGATCGTGCTGCGATTCGAGCTCCTCGCACTCCATCTGGTGGGGCACGCGCCTTCGCTGTCGACCTGTGTCGGCTGCGGAGTCGAGGTGGAGCCCGTCGGTCGGGTTTATTTCGGGCATGTCGCTGGCGGCGTGTTGTGCCCTGCTTGCCGTGCCGGCCGCAAGAATGTCGTTTCGGTGAGTGCGGCTACCATCAAGGTGTTGGCCGCTTTTGCCGATCCTGAGGGCGAAGACTGGCAACAACTCGAACTACCCCCGCGCGGAAGTGGCGAGCTCCGCGCTCTCGTCAACCATTACTTGAGTCATGTCATCGGGCGACGCCCGCGCATGCACGCTTATCTCGGATTCCTGTCCAGCTAGTCGCCGCTACACCTCGACCGATCAACTCGACAAGGACGTCGTTGATGCGCGTTTGTCGCACTGTCAGACTGCTTCTGCTCGCCGCCGTCGTCCCGATGGTCGGCTGCAGCGCCACGTCGAACAAGGGCGCGTCCGACGGCTCGTTCTGGTCGCGGATGTGGAATCGATCCCCCGACGCCTCGGCGACCGCCGCGACGGGCAACTTGCCGGGCGCGCCCATTCCCGAGCAAGGCGATCCCCTCCCCGGGGAAGAGCTCGAGTGGTATGACCACATCAACCCGAAACGCATCGGCAACAACATGAAATCGCTGGTCGGTCTGGGTCCCGACCGCGCGATCGCCGAGAAGGCCTATAAGGAAGGGGAGGATCTCTTCCGCCAGGCCAAGTACAACCAGGCCGCCAAGAAGTTCAAAACGTCCGCCGGTCGCTGGCCCGACTCGGCGCTCGAGGAAGACGCCCTCTTCATGCAGGCCGAGTCGTACTTCTTCGCCGATCGCTATGGGGCGGCGAGCGACACGTACGCCCGCGTGACCAAGAAGTTCGAAAACTCGCGTCACCTCGACACGATCTCGCAGCGGCATTTCTCCATCGCGCAGTATTGGCACGAATGGCACCTGGCCGAGCCGCACTGGCCGATCACGCCCAACTTTACCGACAAGACGCGCCCCTGGTTCGACGACAACGGCAACGCGGTCGCGGCGTTCGAGAGCGTCCACCTCAACGATCCGACTGGTCCGCTGGCCGACGACGCTATCATGGCCACGGCCAACGCGCACTTCCTGGCCGATCGCTACGAAGACGCCGACTACTACTACGACCTGCTGCGCCGCGACTATCCCAAGAGCGAGCATCAGGCCAAGGCACACGTGCTGGGATTGCGCAGCAAGATCCAGTCGTATCAGGGACCGGTCTACGATCACACGCCGCTGAAGGAAGCGGGCGATCTGATCGATCAGACGCTCGTGCAATTTCCCGAGCAATCGAAGGAAGAGCGCGAGCGCTTGCTGCTCGCGCGGCAGGCCGTCAAGGCGCAAGAAGCCCAGCGTGTGTGGGAAATGGGCGAGTTCTATCGCCGCAAGAAGGAACACCGCGCGGCGCGTTTCTACTACAACCGCGTCGTCGATGACTACGCCGATACCCGCTTCGCCGAGCTGGCCAAGACGTCGCTCAACGAGATCGAAGGACTGCCCGACAAGCCGAAGAACTACTTCAAGTGGCTGACGAAGGCCTTCGACGCCACGAACTTCCAACGCTAGCGCGAACTCCTCAGCCGAAAGGCCGCCTCGATGCGACGCGTTGCCCACCAGCACGAGAATCGCCTCCTCACGCGCCGCCAGTTCGCCGCGTTGCTGGGCCCGCCCCTGGCCTTGGCCTGCTTCGCGTCGGTCACCGGCTGCGCGGCGTACCAGGTCGGCACGAGCACGCTCTATCCGTCCGACATCACCACGGTCTATGTCCCGGTGATTCGTTCGACGAGCTTCCGGTACAACCTGGGCGAGATGCTCACCGAGGCCGTCGTCAAAGAGATCGAACTGAAGACCCCCTACAAAGTGGTCGATAGCGACGTCGCCGATAGCATCCTCTCGGTCGAGATCGTCAGCGATACCAAGCGCATCATCATCGAGAGCCCCACGGACGAAGGCCGCGACATCGAGTGGCAGATGGTGGCCCTGGTGAGCTGGGTCGACCGCCGCGGTGAGCTGCTCCGTCAGGGAAGTCCCATTCCGGTACCCAACTCGTTCACGCAGGTCTCGCAAACGGCCAATATCGTGCCGGAAGTGGGCTCGTCGATCATCACCGCTGAACTGGATAGCATGCACCGCCTGGCCGAGCAGATCGTTGGGCTAATGGAAGCCCCCTGGTAAACTCGACGGCATGAGCGCCGCCGCCGAGCCTGCCGACTCGTTTCCCTCCCGGTTTCCCTGGCCTGACACGCGCGCCACGTTGTGGCGTACCTCGCGGCGCACGCTGACCCTGCCACGTCGGCCGCTGGTGATGGGCATTCTCAACGTCACGCCCGACAGCTTTTCGGATGGTGGGCGATCGTTTGCCACCGAGGCTGCCATCGAACGCGGCCTGCAGCTCGCGCGCGATGGGGCCGACCTGATCGACATCGGCGGCGAGAGCACCCGCCCCTACAGCGATCCCGTCGCGGCCGACGAAGAATTGCGCCGCGTGTTGCCGGTGGTCGCCGCGCTTGCGCAGCGCGTCTCGGTACCGCTGTCGATCGATACGTCAAAAGCCAGCGTGGCCCAAGCGGCCCTCAGTGCCGGCGCCGAGATCATCAACGACGTCACGGGGCTTGCGGGAGACGCCGACATGCTCCGCGTGGCCCGCGATTCCGGCGCCGGCGTCTGTGCCATGCACATGCTCGGCACGCCCCAGACGATGCAGGACGATCCGCGTTACGACGACGTCGTGCGCGAAGTCGGAAGCTACCTGCGGCAGCGGCGCGAGGCCCTGTTCGAGGCCGGCATCGAGCGCGAGAGGATCGCCCTCGACCCGGGCATCGGCTTCGGCAAATCGCACCAGCACAATCTCGACCTCTTGGCAGCCTGCGGCCACTTTCACGAGCTCGGGTGTCCCCTCTTGGTCGGGCATTCGCGCAAGGGATTCATCGCCAAGCTGATCGGCGATAAAGAGGCCGATCGCACCCCCGGCACCATCGGCGTCGCCCTTTCCCTGGCCCTGTCGGGCGTGCAGATAGTGCGGGTGCATGACGCGGCGGCCGTGCGGCAGGCCCTGCTCCTCTTCGAGGCCACGGGGGGCTTCGACGGACAGGCCACAAGGATCGAGTCATAACCATTTACACAGTAATTGGTTAGGCCCCCGCCATTTCTGCCCAACCGGGCTATTCTTCGGACGATTTCTTGACCGATGACGTAAGAATAGCAATAGGTTGCGCCATTCGATGGGCGTAACTTCGGAAATGGAGACGCGGACGATGCGACGCATTTGGACGGCACTGCTGGGCGCGGTGGTTCTATCTTTGCTCTTGGGGCGAGGCGCCGTCGCTCAGGATCGGGACCGCGCTCCTTTGAATGGCCCCCCCTTGGCCGATCCCGCCGCGGTCGTGCGTCTGCTGCAATCGCCCGCGGGTCAGGCCGATCTTCGCCTCACGGCCCGCCAGCGTCAGGCCGTGAAGCAATTGGCTGGCGAGGTCCAGGCCGTCACCAAGCCGCTCAAGGGTCAGAACGCCCGCCAGCGCGCCGCCACGGCGAAATCGACCTCGAAGACGTTGGCCGACGTCGACACGAAGCTCCGCACGATCCTTTCGCCTACTCAACTACAGCGCATCGAGCAGATCGGCTACCAGTATCCGAGCGGTCCGCAGTATTTGCTCAACCCGAGCCTGGCGTCGAAGATTCACCTGCGTCCCGAGCAGATGGTCTACGTGACGCAGTTGGCCTCGCGGTCGGACGCGGCCTGGGGCCATTACGCGCAGACGGTTCCGCCCGGTGTCGCTCCCGCCGTGGCGCGGTACGAGTTTCTGCGGATGCTGGAATCGCAGACGGCTGACCTGGTGCTGAGCGATCAGCAAGCGGCGGCGCTCCGCGATGCCATGGGCGTCCCGTTCGATTGGTCGAACACCGGCCTGTAAGTTCACGGGTCGACGCGTCCATCAAAAGGCAGGACGCGTTCCGCGCCCCTTCGCCACGGTTCAATTGTCTCCCTGCGGAGAGTACAATCCCGCCACGCGTGCCGCTCGGGTACGTGGCAGGGAATCCGCAGGGGAACAAGCATCCATGAGCGTCTTTCTCGGCATCGATATCGGCACCTCCGGCACGAAGACCCTGGCCATTACGCCCACGGGCAAGATCCTGGCCGAGGCCACGTCGCTCTACCCGTCGTACCACCCCAAGCCCCTTTGGAGCGAGCAGGAGCCGCAAGACTGGTGGGATGCCACCGTCAAGACGATCCGCGCCGTGGTGCGCAAGGCCAAGCTCAAGCCGGCCGATGTCCGCGCGATCGGTCTCTCGGGACAAATGCACGGCTCGGTCTTTCTCGACAAGAACGACCGCGTCATTCGCCGCGCGCTGTTGTGGAACGATCAACGCACCGCCGCCGAATGCGACGAGATGGAACGCCGCGTCGGGGGACGTGCCGAGCTGATCAAGCTCGTGGCCAATCCGGCGCTGACCGGCTTCACCGCGCCGAAGATCCTCTGGCTGCGCAACAACGAACCGAAGCAGTTCGATAAGACGCGCAAGGTGCTATTGCCCAAGGATGACGTCCGCCGGCGACTGACGGGCGAGTACGCCACCGATGTCAGCGATGCCAGCGGCATGCTGCTGCTCGACGTCGCGAAACGCCAGTGGTCGCAGCCTCTGCTCTCCGCGCTCGAACTCGATCTCGACTTGTTGCCCACCTGCTACGAGTCGGAAGAGGTTACCGGAAAACTCACGAAGGAGGCCGCCAAGACCCTCGGCCTGACGGCTGATTGTCTCGTCGTCGGCGGCGCCGGCGATTGCGCCGCGGGCGCCGTCGGCAATGGCATCGTCAGCCGGGGCACGCTGTCCACGTCGATCGGCACGTCGGGGATCATGTTCGTCCACAGCGACGACGTGAAGATCGATCCCCTCGGCCGGCTGCACACGTTCTGCCATGCCGTTCGCGGCAAGTGGCACATGATGGGGGTGAGTCTTTCTGGCGGTGGCTGCATGCAGTGGTTCCGTAACAAGCTCTGCCAGGCCGAGATCGCGGCGGCGAAGAAAACCAAACGCGATCCCTACGACACGCTGAACGATGAAGCCCGCGAACTGCCTCCCGGCAGCCAGGGACTGATCTTCCTGCCTTATCTGGCGGGCGAGCGGACGCCTCACGCCGATCCCGACGCCCGCGCGTGCTTCGTCGGCCTGACCTTGGCCCACACGCGGGGCCACATGGTGCGTGCCATCATGGAAGGGGTGGCCTACGCCATGCGCGACAGCCTCGCGATCATCCGCGAGTTGGACGTGCCCGTGCGTCAGATTCGCGCCTCGGGGGGAGGCTCGAAGAGTCCCCTCTGGCGTCAGATCCAGGCCGACGTCTTCGGCCAGAAGGTGGTCACGATCAACGCTGAGGAGGGGCCGGCGTACGGCGTGGCCCTGTTGGCCGCGGTCGGGGCTGGCGCCTTCAAAAACGTCGAAGAGGCCTGTTCGGCGACCATTCGCGTCGTCAAGGAGACACCGGTTCAAAAGCCGGCCGCGAAATACTACGACCGTGGCTTCCCACTCTACCAGCAACTCTACCGCTCGCTGAAAGACGACTTCAAACGCATCGCTGAGCTGGAGAAGTAACGTTAGAATCGACTGCTGCCGTTCGTGTAAACCGCAGGCGAATCGGAAGGAGCGAGCATGGCTGCGCTGTTTCTCACCGAGGCCGAAGTCAGTCGGCTGCTCGACATCCGCCGTGCGATGGACCTGGTCGAGGCGGCCTTCCGCCGACTCGCCGCGGGCGAAGCCACGAACGTGCCGCGCGTCCGCGCCGTCGGGCAGACGAGCGTGTTGCACGCGATGAGCGCCTCGGCCGACTACCTGGGCTACTCCGGGGCCAAGCTCTACGCCACGGTCCGTGGCGGAGCGCGTTTTCATCTCGCGCTCTACTCGCAGGCTAGCGGCGAGTTGGCCGCCCTGATCGAGGCCAACCGGCTCGGCCAATTGCGCACCGGCGCCACTACCGGCGTGGCGGCAGCGGCCATGGCCCCCCTCGATGCCGCCGAGATGGGACTCTTCGGCACCGGCTTTCAGGCCGAGACGCAACTGGCCGCCCTGTGCGTCACGCGCCCCATCAAGCAGGCCTTCGTCTACAGCCGCAAGCCAGAAAACCGCGCCTCGTTTGCCGACCGCATGTCGAATCGGCTGGAAATCGACGTCACGCCGGTCGATCGCCCCCAGGACGCCGCCGAGGATCTGCCTATCGTAGTCACCGCCACGACGGCCCGCGAGCCGGTCTTCGACGGCCATTGCCTGGCCGAAGGGACACACGTGGCCGCGGTCGGGTCGAACTGGTGGAACCGCGCCGAGATCGACGCCGATACCGTGCGCCGCGCCGATACGGTCGTCTGCGACAGCGTCGAGGCCTGCCGCCGCGAGGCAGGCGATTTCCGCGATGCGCTCGAGAAGGGCATCTTCGACTGGGCGCGGGCCGTCGATCTCGCCGAAGTGGTCGTCGGCCGCGCCGTCGGCCGCCGCAAGGCGGACAGCGTGACCCTCTTCAAATCGGTCGGCATGGCGATCGAGGACGTCGCCCTGGGGGTCTGGCTGCTAGAACAAGCCCGCGCCGAACACCTCGGCACGCCGCTCCCCCTGTAGGTTCGGAAAATCGTCCGTGTCGCGCAGCGACAAGAGGATTGATAGACGGCCCTTCTGTCGAAGATTCTTGGTTGAGCGGTTGCTCGTTCCTCGGGTCGCTGCGCGACACCGACCATCTTGCGACTTCTGCTTCTTTCAAAAGGAGAGTTTTTTCCGCAAGATGATCGGTGCTACCCCGCCGCAGTGTATTTCCCGGTGTTGTTCAGCGCAACATCGAGAGGCGCGAGCGAGGGCTTTTTTGATCGGGAACACCGCCCCGGTCAAAATGTTCCATGCGCCGCCACGAAGTCGGCGCTGGCTTCGCCGTTCAGTTCGCCGTTCGACACAGCGGAGACGGGGTCGGCCTGGCACATGTGGAAGGGGCTTTCCGTGGCCGAGCGATCGCCGAAGCTGATGCCCAGCGCCCGGGCTGCCTGCACGCACGAGCCGTTGGGATCGACCATCGACAGCTTGCCCGCCGCTTCGGCGATGGGCACGCTTTCAATATGGGGCGGTCGGAAACAGACCATCTCGCCGTAGCGTTTGTGATGGACGAGCCGGACGGCATGCGCGCCGAATTGTGTCGCCAGCACGCGGTCGAAAGTGGTGGGATTCCCGCCTCGCTGCAAGTGGCCGAGCACGACGCAGCGCACATCGCGATGCAATCGGGCCTGGATCTCGCCCGCTACGACGTGACCGATGCCCCCCAAGCGCGCCTGGCGGCGTTCTCCGGCCGGGCCCACCGTCACCAGGTTGCCGTCGGGTAGCTCGGCGCCTTCGGCCACGACGAGGAGCGTGAAGCGCCGGCCCTTCGTCTCGCGGTCGAGAATCTTGTGGCAGACGTGTTCGAAGGTCCAGGGGATCTCGGGCAGGAGGATCACGTCGCCGCCGCCGGCGATCCCTGCGTGCAGGGCGATCCACCCGGCGTGGCGTCCCATGACCTCGAGCACCATGATGCGTTCGTGGGCCGCGGCGGTCGTGTGGAGCCGGTCGAGGGCGTCGGTCGCGCACGCCACGGCGCTATCGAAGCCGAACGTGTACGCCGTGGAGGAGAGATCGTTGTCGATCGTCTTCGGCACGCCGACGACGGGGATGCCGAAGTTGTGGAACTGGTCGGCGATCGTGAGCGAGCCATCGCCACCGACGCAGATCAATCCGGAGAGGGATAACTGATCGACGGTGGTCTTCACCTTTTCGAGCAGCTCGTGTTCGATCTCGAGCTTATCGTCGGCGCCCACTTTGGCGGCGAAGCGACCCTGATTGGTCGAGCCGAGAATCGTGCCCCCCTGCGTGAGAATGCCCGAGGTATTCTTGGGCGTCAGGGGGATGTAACAGACGGGGTCGACGAGCCCCTCGTAACCCTTGAGAAAGCCGACACACTCGTAGCCGAGTTGATCCGCCGCTTTCACCACGCCGCGAATGACGGCATTCAAACCGGGGCAATCGCCGCCGCTGGTGAGGATGCCGACACGCTTTTTGGACTGGCTCATGGCAGTGCTGGAATAAGACCTCCCGGTGCGCAGCCGAACGGTGCGTTCCCACGAGGGTGCGCGCCGCTCTCAAGTCTAGGTTGCCAGTAAGGGGGCAAGCCCCACGAAAAAGTGCAAAGCAAGCGTGTGGCAGGGTTGGTGCCACGATTCTAGCACGCCCAAGCTTCCACGGCCACGTGCCAGCTATTAAGCTCATAATCCCCCCGCTGGGCACGACACGGCGTCCCCTTTGCCGGCCCAGCCCCCAGAAACCTCACCACCAACCGGGAGTCCCCACCGTGCCGCGCTCCAGCCTGACCTTTTGCCTGTTCACCCTGTTGACCCTCGGTCCGATCGTCCAGGCGGCCGAGCATTCGGCCGTCTCGCCCGAGCCCCGCGACGGCAATTGGATGGTGCGTCACGAGGCGATTAACAAACGCACGCAAGAGGGGAATATCGACCTGGTCTTTCTGGGAGACTCGATCACCCAGGGCTGGAACAACAACGCGGTGTGGCAGAAATATTTCGCCCCGCGCAACGCGGCGAACATGGGGATCGGCGGCGACCGCACGCAGCACGTGCTGTGGCGGTTGGATCACGGCAACATCGACGGCATCCAACCCAAGCTGGCGGTGGTCATGATCGGTACGAACAACTCGAACCGCACGGACAACACGGCCGAGGAAATCGCCGACGGCATCAAGGCGATTGTCGCCAAGCTGCGCGAGAAGCTGCCCGAGACCAAGGTGCTGCTATTGGCCATTTTCCCGCGCGGCGAGAAGCCGAATCCGCAGCGCGAGAAGAATGCACAGGCCAGCCAGCTCGCCTCGGAGGTGGCTGACGACAAGATGGTCTTCTATCTCGACATCGGTCCGAAGTTTCTCACCGAGGATGGGACGCTCACCAAGGAGATCATGCCCGACTATCTGCATCTCAGCCCGCAAGGTTACGAGATCTGGGCCGAAGCGATCGACGCCAAGGTCGCCGAGCTGATGAAGTAGAAGCAGGTCAGGTACGCGCGTACCTGACACTTGTTCGAGTTGGCCACGTCAAATGTTGTCAGGTACGGAGTACCTGGCCTACGCGCCGGCGAGGAGCAGGCCGGCCGATTGACCTTCGGCCGTGTGACTGAGGAGCAGTGCGGTGGCCGGTCGTCCCGCGAGGGAGCGGTGTCGCACGACGTCGATCGGGCACTCGGGAGCGACGCACTCGACGTTCAACGTGGGGGGCACGACCCCGGCCTCGAGCGCCAACAGGTTCACGGCCAATTCGACGGCCCCGGCCGCCGCGCCGAGGTTGCCGAAGTAGCTCTTCGGCGCCAAGACGGGCACGTCCCCCAGCGTTTCGTGAATCGCCACCGCTTCGACACGATCGTCGTGCCGCGTGCTAAGGCCGTGCGCGCTGACGTGTCCCAACTCGGCAGGGCTGATCCTTGCGTCGGCCAGGGTCGCGCGGATCGCCTGGGCAATCGCGACGCCGGTGATTGGGCCGGCGGGGGGCAGGGGTTCGCAGGCGCCGCCGTAGCCAAGCACTCGGCCCAGGATCTTCGCGCGTCGGGCCTCGGCGTGGTCCTCGCTTTCGAGCACGAAGACGGCCCCCCCTTCGCCGAACACCTGACCATCGCGCTCGCGGTCGAAGGGGCGGGAGGCCAGTTCCGGTCGATCGTTGCGGTGCGACATCTCGAGCGTGAGGCAGCGGCGCACATAATCGATGGGGTGCATGCGCGAGCTCACGCCCCCCGTGATGACGACGTCGGCGCCGCCACGTTCGATGAGTCGCTGCGCCTCGGCCACGGCCAGAAACGTGGAGAGTTCTCCCTGGTGCAACGTGTTGTTGGCGCCGCGGGCATCGTGCAGGATCGAGATATGACAGGCCGGCATGTTGGGCAGCACTTTGAGGAATCCCAGCGGATACATCGCCGAGAATCCGTCGGTGGCCCAGCGCTCGTATTCGAACGTGCCCTCGGGGGCACAGGCATGGTAGGTGGGGGCCGACTCGGTCAGCTCGTTGCGCAGGCGGTCCGCGCCCAGCACGACCCCGAAGCGATCGGGGTCGAGTTGCCCGGCCGCGATGCCGGCATCGGCCAGGGCCAGGTCCGAACACGCCACGGCAAACTGCGAGTCGCGGGCCATCACCTTAAGCGATTTGCGTGGGCGAACGAATTCCTTGGGCTCGAAGTCACGCACTTCGGCCGCGATGCGCGCGGGCAGATGGATCGAGTCGAACGCCTTGACCAGGGCCACGCCGCTGCGGCCCGAGACGATCGATTGCCAGAAACGCTCGCGGCCGATGCCGAGCGGACTCACTATGCCGACGCCGGTGATGACGACCGAAGGGCGTTCGCGCATAGGAGATTTGAAGCGTTGCGAAAACCGGTTATCGAAATGCGAAGCGTCAGATTCTTGTAGGTCAGGTACTCCGTACCTGACAATCGATCGAGTTGGCCGCGCCAAACATTGTCAGGTACGGCGTACCTGACCTACGCACAGGCCGGCGGCCTGTGCCGCTGCCCAATAGTCACTACCCACTAGTCAAGACTTCTTCCCGGCCGACCAGGATCGCGGCAGGACCACTTCCTGGGCAAGCCCGACTCGCTCGAGGAGCCAGATCGTGAGGTAGGTGACGTCGAACTCCCACCAGCGATGTCCGTGCGCCGCGGCGCGCTGCTCGGCGTGATGGTTGTTGTGCCACCCCTCGCCGTTGCTCACCAGGCCCACGAACCAGTTGTTCTTGCTGTTTTCGTCCGTCTCGTAATTGCGGTAGCCCCACAGATGGGTCACCGAGTTGACGCTCCAGGTGATGTGCCACACGGCCACCGTGCGCACGATGACGCCCCAGACCACCAGGCTCAATCCGAACTGGACGCCAGCCAGCCAATCGCCCGTCATGGCCCAGCCCGCGAAAAAGCCACCGAGATAGAAGACGCCCACGTGGGCGACGTAGATCCACAACCAGTTCAGATTGCGTTCGATGCCCATGTAGAACGGATCGCGAAAGATGTCGCGGCCGTATTTTTCGTAGGTGTTCATGTTGTTGACGTCGCGATTGGCCACCAGCAGCCAGCCGACGTGGCCCCAGAGAAAGTTCACCAGGGGGCTGTGCGGATCGGGGCGTTCATCGGAATGCTGGTGGTGCAAGCGGTGAACGACCACCCAGCGGCCCGGAGCATCCTGCAGACAGCAGACGCCCAGGATGGCGAAGGTGCGCTCGAGCCAGCGCGGGCATTCGAAGCTGCGGTGTGTGAGCAGTCGGTGGTAGCAGAGGTTGATGCCGAGCGTGCCAAAGACATAGAGCCCCAGCAGGGCCAGCACGACCCCCGTCCAACTGAAGAAGTAGGGGAAGAAGGCCAGCGGCAGCAGCAAGTGCATGCCGCCGATCCCGATCACATAGGGCCACAGAATCTTGAGACCGGCGACGCCTTCGGGCGGGGGCAGCCGCGAGGGATCGGGCACATAGCCCAGCTCGGCCTGCGGTTCGGCAGTGCCTTGGTTGGCGCTGGTGGCGCTAGATGTCGGCCGCTTCGGTTCCGTGACGGTCGTGCGCGACATTTTGGTATGACTCCGTAGCGCTAGCGCGTGGGGCTGGACTGCGCCATTTCGCTGGAAAACCCATCTTCCCAAACGGCATTTACGTGTCAATGAGCCGTGTGGGGCGAGTTATCGGCTTTTCCGTCAGGCGAAGTCAGCGGGAATGGGAAAATCTCCCCAGTCTAGCGGCTTTTCAGGCCGCCTTGGCCGAGGGTGCCATTGGGTCCGCACCAAGAACCACCGGCAGCAAGGGGAGCAGCGGACTGTCATTCTACGCGCGAAGGGCGTGCCGATGTTACTCGCGACTTAACGAGTTAACAGGGCCTCGGCCTCGGCACAGAGCCGGTCGGCCTCGGCGCGGGTGGGGGCCTCGGACATGGCGCGGACGATCGGCTCGGTATTGCTGGCCCGGACCAGGAGCCACTTGCCCGGCCAATCGAGCCGCAGGCCGTCGAGACGATCGGACTTCGCGTCGGGGAAGTGCGCGGCCAGTCGTTCGAGCCCCGCGGCGACGCGTTCCGGGGGGAGCGTGATCTTGGTCTTGGCCATCTCGTAGCGGGGCAGCTCCGCGGCCAATACGGCGACGGGGAGCTCGCGTGCGGCCATCGCGTCGAGTAACAGCGCCATGCCGACGAAGCTGTCGCGCACGAAGCCCACGCGCGGGTCGATCACGCCGCCATTTCCCTCGCCCCCGATCGCGGCGCTCTCCTGCCGCATGAGCCCAACCACGTTGGCCTCGCCCACCGCCGAACGGAAGAAAGGCACGTCGTACCTGGCGGCCAGGTCTTCGCTCATGCGGCTGGTCGAGCAGTTCGTGACCACGGGACCGGGATTGCGGCGCAGCACGTGATCGACGCACATCGCCAGCGTGTATTCCTCGCCGAGGTAATTCCCCGCGGCATCGATGACCGCTAGGCGATCGGCATCGGGATCCTGGCAAAAGCCGACGTCGGCCCCCATGCGCACCACCTGTGGCAAGACCTCGCGCAGATTTTCGGCGGTCGGCTCGGGCGTATGAGCGAAGAGTCCGTCGGCGACATCGCCCAGCACTTCGACCTCGCAGCCTAGGACCTCGAGCAGATTGAAGCCCAGTTCGCTGCCGGCGCCGTGATTCGAGTCGAGCAGGACGCGAAACTGGCGGTCGCGAATGCGGTCGACATCGACCGTGGCGAGCACCAGCTCGAGATGCCGATCGAACGGATCGCCGCAGACGTCGGTGCTGCCGACGTGCGCATGCCCGACCCAGGCCGGCGAGCGCGAGCGATAGGCGTTGATCACCGCCTGGCCTTCCGCGGCCGAGATGACGTATCCGTGCGAGCCGAACAGCTTCATGCCGTTGTATTCGGGCGGGTTGTGGCTGGCCGAGATTTGGATGCCGCCGGCGGCATGGTAGCGCCGCACGAGCACGCCCGCGGTGGGCGTGGCGCAGACGTCGGCGTCGATCGTATCGCGTCCGATCGCCATCAAGCCGGAGTGAATCGCCTCGGCCAGCATGGCTCCCGTCGCCCGGCCGTCGCGCGTGATGACGAGCGGCCCCTCTTCGAGCGTCGAGGCGAAGGCACAGGCGTAGCGTAGAGCGACCTCGGGGGTGAGACTGTCTCCCACGATGCCGCGCAGCCCCGAGACACTAATGATCGGCTCGCTCAAGGGAGTTCGTCCTTACACTCGGTACCGCGGAAGGTGAAGGTTTGGCCGTCGAAGTATACGCCATTCGCGATTTTCTTCGCTAGGAACCCTGGCGATAAGAAAGTGGCACAGGCCGCAGGTCCCTGCTGTTTGAGCCGGAGTCCTCGCAAAAGTTTTTTGAAGTCGTGCTATCGACGAATCTTAACCCGAAGCGTGAGCGAGGGAGCGCCTCGGTCGACGTTCTTTCCAGGAATCCCCTCGCTGACGCTTCGGGTTGTGATGTGCTCGTAACCAGCAAATCCTTCGAGCAGACACGACACGGCGAGTTCGCGACCCTAGCACATACTGCTGGGTACTCAAAATCGAACAGCACAGGCCGGCCGAGCGGTGCCACTTCTCTTAGGCTGGCCGCCCCTTGTGGCGAGTGCCAAATCCAGGAGAATAATTGCCTGGATTCCCCTGTTTCGTGGCCGCTAGCGAGTGTTTTCCCGACGATGGCTGAGCAACTCTCGAGTGCCGATCGGCAGACCGCTTTGACCCAACTCGAACAAGCGGAGCAGGCCGGCCAGGTGACGCACGCGGCGGCGGCCAACATCCGCGAGTGGCTCAACGAGCCACGGTTCGCCGAGTACGCCCCGCGCGTGGCGGCCGACATCGGCGCGGCCCATTGGCGCCACCTCGACGACGCCTTCTGGACCGTGATCCCCTTCGGCACCGGAGGCCGCCGCGGCAAGATGTACCCGGTCGGCACGAATGCCATCAACGATCGCACGATGGGCGAAAGCGCGCAGGGGCTGGCCGACTATGTTCGCGAGAACAACGCCGCCAGCGAGCTCTCGTGCGCGATCGCCTACGACACGCGGCACAAGTCGCGGCACTTCGCCGAATTGTGTGCCGAGATCCTAGTGGCCGCCGGCTTCAAGGTGTACTTCCTCGATGGCTACCGCAGCACGCCGGAACTCTCGGTGGCCGTGCGCCACAAGCGTTGCTCGTGCGGCATCATGATTACGGCCAGCCACAACCCCCCCTCGGACAACGCGATCAAGGCCTACTGGTCGACCGGCGGACAGCTCCTGCCGCCGCACGACAAAGGGGTGATCGAGCGCGTCATGGCGGTCCAGACGATCGAGCGGATTCCGTTCGATAAGGCCCGAGCTGAAGGGCGCATCGTCTACTGCCAGGAAGAGGTCGACCGCGTCTATCTCGAAGGGATGCTCACGCAACGCGTGGCCGGCCCGCGCCAATTGAAGGTGGTTTATTCCCCCATGCACGGCGTGGGGGCGTCGGCAGTGCTGCCCGTGCTGGCGGCCGACGGCTTCGAGGACGTGGAACTTTTCGAGCCGCACGCGCAGCCGGACGGCGATTTCCCGAATGTGCCTGGTCACGTGTCGAACCCAGAGAATCCCGCCACGTTCGACGCCATGATCGTCCGGGCGAAAGAGATCGGAGCTGACCTGGTGCTCTCGACCGATCCCGACGCCGATCGATTGGGCTGCGCCGCGCCGCGCAAGGCGGGGGGCGAATGGGCCACGTTCACGGGCAATCAGATCGCGGCGCTGTTGGCCGAGTTCCTCTGCGAAGCGCGGCGCAAGGCGGGCGCGACTTCGCCCGAGCATTACCTGGTGAAGACGCTCGTCACGAGCGACATCATTCGCCGCATCGGCGAAAGCTATGGCGTGCGTACCTATGGCGATTTGCCCGTCGGTTTCAAATGGATCGCCGGCCTGATGGACGAAAAGGGCCCCGATCGTTTCCTGTTCGGGGCGGAAGAATCGCACGGCTTTCTGGCGGGCACATACTCGCGCGATAAGGACGCGGGCGTGGCCGCCCTGTTGCTGGCCGAGTTGGCCGCGCAACTCAAGGCCGAACGCAAAACGCTGTGGGAAAAGCTCGAGGCGCTCTACTGGCAATATGGCTATCACGCCGAGCGAACCGTTTCGCAGACGATGCCCGGTTCGGAGGGGATGGCGCGGATGACGGCCCTGATGCAGGCTTTCCGTTCGAATCCGCCGCAGAGCCTGGGCGGGATCCAAGTCGCACAGGTCCGCGACTTCCAACACGGCGTCGTCCTTCTGCCGTCGGGCGAGCGCCAACCGCTCGACGCACCGCGCACCGATATGGTCATGCTCGACCTGGCCGCGGCGGGTAACTCGATCGCCGTGCGTCCCTCGGGCACGGAGCCGAAGGTGAAGTTCTACATGTTCGCCTACGAGCCGGCCGAGATGCTGGCGAACCTCGACGACACGCGCGAGGAACTTGACGCGCGATTCCAGGCCCTGGAAAAGGATCTCGCCGCGTATGCGGAGAAGATCTGATTACCCGGGACGCGCAACGTATCGAATGGATAGCACGGACGATATTCCGGAGCGACGTTCCAAGCTGTCGAACTCCGAGTCGGAATGTCGTCCGTGTCGCGCAGCGACCAGAGGTGTGGTGCGCGGCCAAGCCACGATTGCGAGCGAATCGCCACAATGCCTCTGGTTGCGGCGCAACACCGACTATTTTGCGACGTGCGTCGAGTGAGTGGATAGCCGGCTCCGCAAAATGATCGGTGCTACCCCATGACTCCCTACTTGACAAAGCTCGACGTGGCGAATCGATCAAGTGTCAGGTACGGGGTACCTGACCTACAATGTAGCGGGGCTGTTTCCAGGGGCGTTTTCGAGCGAGGGATGTGCGCGCGTGAGTGACCCGGCCGAACAGCCTGAGCCGAACGAGGGAGCCCGCGAGCCTCTACCGCCGGCCGAGGAGATGGTCGAGGCCTTGGCCGAGGATGCGCCGTTGGGGTTCCGGGCGGCCGCGGCCAAGGTGCGCGAGTTCCCCCACACGCCGGGCGTCTATCTGATGAAGGACGCCGCGGGACGCGTGATCTATGTCGGCAAGGCCAAGAACCTGCGTTCGCGCGCGGGGAGCTACTTCCTCAAAGCGGCGGCCGAGGAACGTCGCACGGCCGAGTTGGTACGCGAGATCGCCGATATCGACTTTCTTGAGGCCGATAGCGAAGTGGACGCCCTGTTGATCGAGGCGCGGCTCATCAAGGATGTCCGCCCGAAATACAACACCGACTTCAAGGACGACAAGAGCTTTCCCTACCTCGAGATCTACACCCGCGAGGACTTTCCCCGCGTCGAGTTTACCCGCGAGCCGAGCGAACGGGGGACTAAGTTGTACGGCCCCTTCGCCAGCGCGGGCAGCCTGCGCGGGGCCATCCAGGTGCTGCAGAAGATCTTCAAGTTCCGCACGTGCAGCCTGGACATTGAGGACGGGGACGAAAAGTGGCGCTGGTTTCGTCCCTGCCTGCTGGCGAGCATCCAGCAGTGTACGGCTCCCTGCAATCTGCGGATCTCGAAAGAGGAATATCGCCGCGATATTCGCCGCTTGCGGATGTTTCTCGAAGGGCACAAGAGCAAGTTGCTTTCGGAACTGCGGGACGAGATGACCGAGGCAGCGTCGAAGCGGCTGTTCGAGAAGGCGGCCCGACTGCGCGACGAAATCCGCATGCTCGAGACGCTCGACGAGCGCGGCGAGCTCGACACGCACGAGCAGCCCGAGGTGTTTTATATCGACCCCAAGAAGGGATTGGCGGGCTTGAAGAAGGTGCTGGGGCTCGACGAGACACCGCGCACGATCGAAGGGGTGGACATCGCCCATCTCGGTGGGCAGGACACCGTGGCCAGCCTGGTGCAATTCATCGACGGCCTCCCCTTCAAGCCGGGCTATAAGCGGTATCGCATCCAGGGGGTAGCCGGCATCGACGACTTCGCCAGCATACACGAGGTGGTCGCTCGACGGTTCCAGCGGCTCGACGAGAACCAGGAGGTCTTCCCCGACATCCTGCTGATCGACGGGGGCAAGGGGCAACTGGCGGCTGGGCTGGCGGCCTTCGAGTCGCTGGGCATCCGGCCGCCGACGGTGATCTCGCTGGCCAAGCGCGAGGAGGAAATTTATCGCCTGGGCGAGTCGGAGCCTCTCAAGCTGTCGCGGCACTCGTACGCGCTACGGCTGTTGCAGTACGTGCGCGATGAGGCGCATCGTTTCGCGCAGCATTACCACCACATCCTACGGCGAAAGAAGACGCTCGGCGAATAGGCTAGGCAGCCGCGGCCGGACGGAACTTGGCGGCCGAGTCGGCCGCGTTCCAGCGATTGAGGGCCACGGCGACGATATGTCCGCCGAAGGCCACCGAGAGTTTCAGGGCGTGCTGATACTGCCCACGCCGTCCGACGAGAGGAATGCAGTCGAGATCGCACTCCGGATCCTGATTGATCAGGTTCATCGTGGGAGGGGCGAATCCATCGCGGAGAGCCAGGGTGGTGATGGCCAATTCGACGCTGCCGGCGGCGTTGACCAGGTGCCCCAGCATCGATTTGGTCGCGCTGACGCAGGTCTGATCGGCGGCGCGTCCCAGGGCACGGCGGATGCCTCGCGTCTCGGCGACGTCGTTCTGCAGCGTGCCCGTGCCATGCACGTTGATATAGCCGATGTCGTGTCCGTCGAGCTGCGCCTTGCGCAAGGTGGTTTGAATGGCGTGCGCCAGGACGTGCGATTCCTCGTCGAGGCCCGTGACGTGATGGGCCTCGCCGGCCATCGTGCCGGCGGCAAAGGTGGCGTAGATGCGGGTCCGCCGCGCCACGGCGTGGCTCAGGCGTTCCAAGACGAACATTGCGGCCCCTTCCCCCATCACGAAGCCGCGTCGCTCGCGATCGAAGGGGCGGCAGGCCTGTGCGGGATCGTCGTGGTGGGCGAGCACGTTCATTCGCAGAAAGCCCGCCGCAAAGAGGGGGTGGATCGCCTCGGCACTGCCGGCGAGGGCCACGTCGCATTGCCCATCTTCGATCGAGCGCACGGCGGAAAGGATATCGATCAATCCGCTGGCACAGGCCGTGGAGTGGCAGATGCGCGGGCCCAAGAGACCATGTTCATTGGCCACCACGTCGCACGCCGTGCAGGGGAAGAACTGCTCCCACCAGGGAATGGCGCGGGGAAGGTGGTGCTGGTCGTGCGCGGCATCGAACCTCGATTCGATCTCGCCGGTATCGCCCATGTGGCCGCTGATGGCACAGCCGACACGGCTGCGATCGATGGCCGACAGGTCGAGCCCTGAATCGTGCAAGGCCTCGGCCGCCGAGATGCGGCTGAGGGCGATGACCTTCATCCGCCGGGGACGATCGGGCGCGAGGTCGACGGGGGCGCCGATGAGCAGGCCGTCGGGGATGTAGGGAATGCCCGTCAGCGAGCGGATGCCGCTTTTGCCGCGCCGTACGGCCCGCCAGACGCTCTCTCGATCTCCTCCGACCGAGGTAATCATGCCGATCCCGGTAATCACCACGGGGTCGGCAGGGGCGTTCTGCATGGCGCGCGAACGGATCATAGATCGCCTGCTACGGCAAACTGGGGGTTGTTGGGAATTGGGAGATTCCTGAATCCCGGCCAGAAAACATTCCGGGAAGCGGTCGAACGAGGAATCTGCTGAAAAGATCGGTTGTGCGGATAGGTGACTTCACCAAAACGCGTCCCGCGACGCGTGCCGTCGACTCATTTCGCCCGGAATTATAGGGAGCCTCGGCGGATCGCAGCAAGGTCAGTCCACCGCCAAAGACGCCCCCGCCTGGGGGAGGCGCGGGGGGCGGGCCGAGAGAAGGGGGGCATTCGCCGCGGCAAAAAAGTTTGGCCGCGGTCCCGCGCCTGCTCGCGACCGGGCGGGACGTGGGCCAGGCGTCCGAGTTCGTGGGCTCGAAGACCGGGTTTTGCCGGAAGAGGCGCGAATTATCTACCGATCAAGTAGACAAATTAGTCCCTTGAGTGGCGCACGGTACGCGAGGTCCTGGCGATGGTCGGCGGGCGATTTTTTTGAGGCGGGTGGTTGCAAAGGCTCACGAAATCGCTAATATCCGCACCTATGGGTTTTGAGCCCAAAGCACTCGATTTCAATCTGGTGATTGTGGGAAACAGGCCCATCAAGGAAGATCACACCTATTCGAGCAAGGTCAGGCACACGGACGCCCCCTAACCCGTGCCACGCGACCGTCCCTCGATGTCCGACACCCCTGAGTTGATCCTGGGCGAATACCGGCGCTCGCTCGACGAGCGTTTTCGCCTTTCGATTCCCGCCGAAATGATCGAAGCGATGGGAGCGAGCGACGTTCCCTTCATCCTGGCCAAGGAACGCCCCGGATGCTTGAGCCTGTGGAATGCCCGAGCGTGCAAAGCCGCGCTCGACGAGGGGATGGACCTCGTGCGGCGGAAGATTGCGGCCGGCAAATTGGCGGGGCGCCTGGGACAGGTGCAAATGCTTGGCCGCTTGCTATCAACCCGGCACGCCGAGGTAGAGATGACCGGTCGGGGACGCCTGTTGATCCCCGAGGGTTTTCGCGATTTTCTCCGCGTCGAGGCGGGGGGGGAAGTGGTGATCGTCGGCGCGGCGATCGCCCTCGATCTGTGGCATCCCAAAGCCTGGTTCGACTACACGGCGGGCCGCATGCCCAAGTTCCGGCGGTTGTTCGATCGCCTCTCCGGTTAGACCGCCGCGCGCGTTAGGAGTTCACCATTCGCCGAACAACGTAAGACATCTTCGAGCTAGCCACGCCCGGCCTGGAGGCCAGTCCCCGCGTATTCCCTGTCCGTGTCACCCGGCCGGGAAGCCAACACCAGGGAACGGTAAGCTGAGGCACGGACGCCACCAAACGTCCTCCGGCCGGGCGTGGCCCTTTCGGCGACCTGGTTCTCGTCGAGAGAAAAGTTGAGCCGAAGAAGGAAGAAGGCTGAAAGAGGATTGCTCGCGTATTTTCCAGCGAGCAATCAACCACGCCGTTTTTCATCCGCTAGTTGCCACGCAACACCGACCATCTTGCGACATGCGCCTCGTGGCGAGAAGAGAACTCGCTCCGCAAGATGATCGCTGCTACCCGTGGCCCACTGGTAAATCACCATCGCTTTGCGCTGAATCTCTTGCTCGCCTCGCTGACGCTTCGGGTTGTGGTGATTACTTCGCTTCGCCCGACGGAGCGTCGTTTGGCTTCGACTGAGCCTCGACGTAGGCCATGCGCAATTCGTGCAGCACGCTGCTGAGGACCGAGATCTCCTGCGGCGTGCGATTGCCCTGCGTCTTCTCCTCGAGCATCGTGATCAGATCGATCATGTACTTGGCCTCGGGCAGGCTGCGTTCGGGCTTTCCTGTGGCTGGATGCGGCACGTAGCCCAAGGCGATCATGACCTGGGTCGCCAGCATGCTGATGAGCCCGGTGAGGGAGGCCTCGGGAAACTGGACGGGGGTCTCCGGCGAGGCGGCAGACGCGGCCTCGGTCGGACGCGGAGACTCGGCGGGGGCAGATTTCTCCTGAGAGAGCTTCGCCTTCTCCGCCTCGACCTGCGACTTCCAGTCTTCGTCGACGATGATCTTGGGCTGAGGATCTTGCGGTTCGTCGGTCATGGCAATCTGGGGGTTCAGCGCACGGGGAATGGGGGGACTAGGACGCTTCGAGTTCCTTGGCACGTTCGCCACGCAACGAGTGCCGCTCGACGGCGGCGGCGACGAAGCCGTTGAACAGCGGCTGCGGCGCCGTCGGCTTCGACTTGAACTCGGGATGATACTGTACGGCCACGAACCAGGGATGGCTGGGAATCTCGACCACCTCGACCAGCGAGCCGTCGGGGCTCGTGCCGGCGGCGTTCATGCCGTGCGCCTGGAATTGCTGCCGGTAGACGTTGTTGAACTCGTAGCGGTGACGATGCCGCTCTTGCACCAGCTCGCGGCCATAGCAGGCGGCGGCGCGGCTGGTTGGATCGAGCTTGGCGGGATGTGAACCGAGCCGCATCGTGCCCCCCTTGTACGTGATCGATTTCTGCTCGTCCAAGAGGCAGATCACCGGGTGGGGCGTGTCTTTGTTGAACTCGGTCGAATGGGCATCCGTCAGACCGACCACATCGCGGGCAAACTCGATCACGGCGCACTGCATCCCGAGACAAATGCCCAGGAAGGGAATGCCCCGTTCGCGCGCGAAGCGGATGGCCTGCACCTTGCCCTCGATGCCGCGCTCGCCGAAGCCCCCCGGCACGAGAATGCCGTCGATGCCCGCCAGCAGGCGTTGTGGGCTTTCGTGCTCGATGTGCTCGCTTTGGATCCGTTGGATGCGGATCTGGGCCAGATTGGCGATGCCGGCATGGTCGAGGGCCTCGTAGATCGACTTGTAGGCGTCCTTGTGCTCGGCGTACTTGCCGACGACGGCGATGCTGATTTCGTGCTCGGGATTGCGCAGGCGGTGGAGCAGATTGCGCCAGTCGTCGAGATCGGCCTCGTGGCATTGGAGGCCCAGCTTGCGCACGATGAGGCTGTCGAGCCGGTTTTCGACCAGGCTCATCGGCACTTCGTAGATCGAGAAATCCTTGTCTCGTTCCTCGATCACGGCCTCGATCGGCACGTTGCAGAAGAGGGCGATCTTTTCGCGGTCGTCGCGCGACATGCCCCGTTCCGTACGGCAGATGAGAATATCGGGCTGGATACCGATCTCGCGCAACTGGCCGACGGAGTGCTGCGTGGGCTTCGTCTTCAGCTCGTCGGCGGCCTTGAGATAGGGGACGAGCGTAAGGTGGATATAGAGGCAGTTTTCCTTGCCGGCGTCGAGCGAAAACTGGCGAATCGCCTCGAGGAAGGGCTGGCTTTCGATGTCGCCGACCGTGCCGCCGATCTCGGTGATGACAACGTCGACGTCGCTGGTGGCCAGCTTCTTGATGACGCTCTTGATCTCATTGGTGATGTGCGGGATGACCTGGACGGTCTTGCCGAGAAACTCGCCCCGGCGTTCCTTGTCGATCACCGACTGGTAGATCTGGCCGGTCGTGTAGTTCGAATCGCGGGTGAGGGGCCCGTGGGTGAAGCGTTCGTAGTGCCCCAGGTCGAGATCGGTCTCGCTGCCGTCGTCGAGCACGTAGACTTCGCCATGCTGGTAGGGGCTCATCGTGCCGGGGTCGACGTTGATGTACGGATCGAGCTTTTGCATCCGCACGGAGAGTCCGCGTTCCTCGAGCAGCATGCCGATCGAGGCGCTGGTGAGTCCCTTGCCGAGGGAGCTGACGACCCCCCCCGTGACGAAGATGTGCTTGGTCATGCAGTTAACCATCCTGGAGGCGAGTGCGCGTGCCGCGCCATCGTGACGGAGCGTGCGCTGGGGGGAGGAGAGCAGGGCCACACGCGCGCATGCCGAGACGCGTACGTAGAGGTGAAAACGCCGCCCAAAGCGGGTTTTGCTGTCCGCGCGGCCGATGAGCCACTTGGAACAGCAGTGCATCTACGCATTCCGGGCTTTCGTTGGGCGCCCTGGGTTCATGGGCTGCACGCAACGAAGTAAAGCACGCTCGCCGTCACCTGCGTTTGTGCCGTGTGGACCCACACGGCCATCTTAGCGGCCGAGGGTCCGTTCGACAAACGCCCGGTAATCGGCCGGAGTATCGATGCCGAAGGTCGGCTCATCGACGACGCCGACGAGGATGGGATAGCCCGCGTCGAGCACGCGAAGCTGTTCCAGGTTTTCCAGTTTTTCCAGCGGCGAACGGGGCATCTCGGCGATCCGCAGCAAGAAATCTCGGCGATAGGCGTACATGCCCACATGCTGGTGGAAGAGGGGGGGATCGACCGCCAGGAGCGAATCGTCCCACTGGTGGGGGCGTGGAATGGCGTGCCGGCTGAAGTACATCGCCCGGCCTTGGGTGTCGAACACCACCTTGACGCAGGCCGGGTCTTCGAACTGCTCGCGGCGCCGGATTGGCGTGGCGAGCGTCGACATGGGGACGCCCGGATTCTCTTCGAGCAGTTGCACGACCAGGTCGATCGCGTCGCCCGATAGGTCGGGTTCGTCTCCCTGCACGTTGACGATGATATCGGCGTCGGTCAGGCGGCGGGCGACTTCGGCCACACGATCGGAGCCGCTGGCGCACGATTCGCTGGTCATTTGGGCGTCGCCGCCAAAGCTGCGGACCTCGTCGAGGATCTCTTCGTGGTCGGTGGCGATGCAGATGCCCAGGGGGCGGCGGGCGCGGCGGGCGGCCTCGTAGGTGTGGTGGATCAAGGTTTTGCCGGTCTCGCGGAGCAACAGCTTCCGGGGCAATCGCGTCGAGGCGAGCCGGGCCGGAATCACGATATAGCTGCGCGAGTGGATGCGCGGTTGAAACGCCGCCTGCGACATGGTACGGATCCTCCTTGATCCAGGAATCTGGGCGCCATTGATAGCGAAACGGACCGACGGCGCGAAGTCCGGACCGGAGACAGGAGCTACGATGCAGATCATCGTGCTAGGGGGCGCGGGGGACATGGGGAGCCGGGCCGTGGAGGAACTCTCCACCGCCGAAGGCGTTACGCGCGTGACGATCGCCGATCGCAACGTGCCCGTGGCCGAAATGCTAGCGGCCCGACTGGCCGGCAGGCGGGCCAAGGTAGACGTCCGGGCCGTGGATGCCCGCTCGCACGACGATCTCGTGGGGGCGATGCATGGTTACGACGTGGCGGCGTCGGCCCTGGGGCCCTTTTACCTGTTCGAGGCCCGGCTGGTGGCCGCCGCCCTGGACGCCGGCGTGAATTACTGCAGCATCTGCGACGAATGGCAGGCGGCCGAGGAGATCTTTACCCGCTACGACGGACCCGCCCGAGATATGGGGCGGATCGTGCTGACGGGGCTGGGTACCAGCCCGGGCATGTCGAACGTGGCGATTCGGTATCTATCGGCGGGCATGGAGCGTGTGCGCCGAGCGGACGTCTACTGCTATCAGCCCCTGACGGCCGGCGGCGGCGAGGCGGTCTTGCGGCACATGTTGTTCATCATGACGGGGGAGACGCGGGTCTGGCGCGAGTCTCGCTGGCAGACGATTCGGGCCTGCTCCGAAGAACACCTGGTCGAGTTTCCGAAGTTCGGGCGGATCAAGGTGTGGAACATGGGGCACAGCGAGCCGGCGACCGTGCCGCGGTACTTTCCCGGCATCGAAGAGGTGAACTTCTTCATGGGGTATGGCCGCGCGGCGATGCTGTTTGTGTGGCCGGCGCGACGGGGATGGTTCGCGCGACCGGGGGTCGTCGAGGGGACGGTCAAGCTGGCCACCTTCGTCGAGCGACTCTTCGCCGGCAAAGCGCCCGACCCGGGCGCGCTGCGGATCGACGTGTGGGGGCTGCAAGACAACGTCGAAGTCCATCGCACGCTCTGCGGCACGGGCACGATGCGCGAGGCGACGGGTCTTTCGCTGGCGGTGGGGGCGCTGATGCTCGGTCGGGGCGAAGTCATCGCCCAGCGGGGCGTTTTCGCGCCGGAAGGATGCCTCGATGCCGGCCGATTCATCGAACGCCTGCGGACGTTAGGGATCGCCGCCTACCACGATTTGGCGATGTCGCAGCCGATCTGATCGCGGGCGAATCAATTTGCCTTTTGTCAGGGCAAGCTCGGCCGCCGCGCCCTCATCTGCCGGCAATGCTGTTCCACTCCACGAGCAAGGGGCTTTACGCTTCGCGACGCGCTGGCATCCGTAGTAAACTTGGGACGAGCGCTCAAGAAATTCAGGGATTCGCATCGATGGACGGCACGCGGACGCTTCAACAAGGGGGAGACGAGCAAGATCGCGCCCGGCGGCGCAGTCTGCAGCCCGTCCATCCTCCGACGAAGGTGCCCGGCTTCGAGCCGATCCGCTTTCTCGGCTCCGGTGCGTTCGGCGAGGTCTGGGTAGCCGCCGACAAGAACACGGGGCGGCGCGTGGCGATCAAGTTCTACTCGCACCGCGGCGGACTCGACTGGTCGCTGCTGGCGCGCGAGGTCGAGAAGCTGTCGTTCTTGTTCGGCGATCGTCACGTCGTGCAGTTGCTCGAGGTTGGCTGGTCGGCCGAACCTCCCTACTACGTCATGGAGTATCTCGAGCGGGGCTCGCTCGAGGAGCGTCTGCGCGAGGGGACGCTGCCGGCGACGGAGGCCGTGGCCTTGTTCCGCGACGTGGCGACGGGACTTGTCCACGCGCACGGCAAGGGGGTGCTGCACTGCGATCTCAAGCCGGCGAACATCCTGCTCGACGACGACGGCAAGCCGCGCCTGGCCGACTTCGGCCAATCGCGGATGTCGCACGAGCAGTCGCCGGCGCTGGGCACCTTGTTCTTCATGGCGCCCGAGCAGGCCGATCTCGAAGCGGCGCCCGACGCGCGTTGGGACGTCTACGCGCTGGGGGCGCTGCTTTACACGATGCTCGTCGGCGCACCCCCCTTTCGCGATGCCCCGGGGGCCGAGCGCATCGAGCAGGTGCCGGGCCTCGAACAGCGCCTCATCGCTTACCGCGAGCTGTTGCGCACCTCGCCGCGACCGGCCCGGCATCGCAAGGCGCCGGGGGTCGATCGCGCCCTGGCCGATATCATCGACCGTTGCCTGTCGATCAACCCGGCGCGCCGCTACCCGAACGTGCAAGCGGTGGTCGACGCGCTGCACGTGCGCTCGATCAAGCGTGCCCGACGTCCGCTGTTGATCCTGGGCGCGTTGGGTCCGGCCGTGCTGCTCGTGCTGCTGAGCGTGCTGGCGTGGGATACGCATCGCCGCGCGATTGGCCGTTCGGAGCGTGAGATTACGCGGTTGGCGCTCGAGAGCGAGGCCTTCCTGGCGCAGTTCGTGGCCAAGGGGGTCGCGGCGCAGATCGACGAACGCTGGAAGGCGATGGAGCAGTTCGCCAGCACGGAGCGCTTTCGTGACGCGCTGATCGACGCACGGGACAAGGAGCAGGGCACCCCGGAGCGCGAAATCCTGCAATCCGAGTTGTCGAAGTTGCCCGAGCGCTTTCCCGCGATCAAAGCGACCAGCTACTTCGTGCAGGACGCTACGGGCAAACAGCTTGCGCGTTATCCCTTCTCGACCGAAACGATCGACGGGGACTATTCGTTCCGCGACTACTTCCACGGTCGCGGATATGAGATGAAGCCCGGCACGACGGACATTGCACCGATTCGGGACGTTCACCGGTCGATCGTGTTCCGCAGCCGCGCGACGAACAACCGCATGGTGGCGTTTTCGGCGCCGATCTGGAGCGGTTCGCCCGACGAGGGAGATCGGCACGTGATCGGCGTGCTGGCGATGACCGTCGAGTTGGGTCATTTTGCCGAATTACGTCCAGAACACGGGACGAGCAAAGACCAGCTTGCCGTATTGGTCGACGCGAACGAGGACTCCGATCATCTGCGTGGACCGATTCTGGAACATCCAGGGCTGGGGGCGGCCCTGTCGTCCGATGTCACCCCCGAACCGGCCGCCATCGATCAGAGACAGGCTACCGGAGCCTTCTGGAACGAGGCCGCCGCGCAGGGTTACTATCTCGAACCGCAGCACCTCGATCGACTGGCCGAGATCCGCAAGCTCCAGCAGCAGATACGCGAATTGCGTCGCGAGACTCCGTCGCCGGCCGATCTGGGCGAGCAACTGGCAACCTTGTCGGCCAGTGTCCACCGCTTGACGAAGATCGACGAATACACTGATCCCGTGCAGTCGCAGTCGAACGACGATTGGCTGGCCGCGATCGAACCGGTGGTCGTTGAAGGTCGCCCCGACAAGATCGCCGATACGGCCTGGGCCGTGATCATCCAGCAACGCCGCAATACGGCACTCGAGCCGGTGCGCGAGCTGGGGCAGGGGCTGGCCCGGAGCGGTTTGACGGGGCTGGCGGTCGTGTTGGGAGTGGTCACCGCCTTGTGGGGCGCGGTGATTATCGTGATGAACGAATCGCCCCGCTCGCGCTGGCTGGCGCGCTTCAAGCGGCGCGTGGGATTGTCGTCGCAAGAGAGCGCGGGCAGTTCGGCGTCGATGGCCTCGAGCTTGCAGTCCACTTCACCCGATGCGACGGAGTCGTAAGGCGTGGCCGATCTGATTGCGGAAGGAATGTTGCCCCAGCAGCGCTGGCGCCGGGTGTTGCCCATCGATCAAACGATCGTCATCGGTCGCAATCCTGGTACCTGGGCCGTGCCGTGGGACGATCGCATCTCGCGCCGCCATGCCGAGCTGCGTTGGCACGAAGGCCGTCTCGAAGTGCGCAAGATCCCGACGGCGATGAATCCCGTCTTCGTGCGGGGAAACGAGGTGTCGGAAGTCGCGCTCAAGCCGGGAGACAACTTCGTCATCGGCACGACTACGTTCACGCTGTCGGTCGACCAGGTGAGCATGTCGCTCGACATGCCATTGCCGCGCGAAGAGCAGTCGTTTACGGCGCAGTACCTGCAGCAGTTGCCGTTTCGCAATGCGGACCAGCGGATCGAGGTTTTGAGCCGCTTGCCCGAGGTGATCGTCGGCGCCTCGACCGACATGGAACTTTGCGTGCGGCTGGTGAACATGCTGATGGCCGGGATTCGCCGCGCCGATGCGGTGGCGGTGGTGTCGGTCAACTCGGTCTCGCCGGAGGAGGCCAAGGTGCAGGTGTTGCACTGGGATCGCCGGCTGACGACCGAGTCGGCCGGGCTCGATTTTCAGCCCAGCGCGCGGTTGATCCTCGATGCCGTCAAGCGCGAGCAGAGCGTGTTGCATCGTTGGGAGGCGGGCGCCGAGAACGAAATTCCCGGCGCCACGCTGGCCGAAGGATACGACTGGGCCTTCTGCACGCCGGTGGGGGATACCAGCAAAGGTGGCTGGGCGGTGTATGTGGCGGGGCGGCTGGCGCATCGGCGCGGAGGACCCTCGAGTTCGTCCAGCCCCACCGACATGCGCGACGACCTGAAGTTCACCGAGTTAGTCGCGTCGATCCTCAGCTCGCTGCGGCAGCTTCACACGCTGCAGCGCAAGCAGGCCAGCCTGGGGCAATTCTTTGCTCCCGCGGTGATGGAGGCGATGGGGACCGCCGATCCCGAGGAGGTGCTCAAGCCGCGCGAGACGCAGGTCTCGGTGCTGTTCTGCGACTTGCGAGGTTTTTCGCTCGAGGCCGAACGGAGCGCCGACGACCTGCTCGGGCTGTTGAATCGTGTCAGCGTCGCGCTCGGGGTCATGACGCATCACATCCTCGAGTCGGGGGGCGTGGTGGGAGATTTCCAGGGGGACGCGGCCATGGGTTTTTGGGGCTGGCCCCTGCCGCAGCACGACCGTATCCACCGCGTGTGCCGGGCGGCGACGGCGATTCGCACCGCCTTCGAGGAAGCGGCCACGCGGAGCGGCGATGCGCTGGCCGATTTCCGCATGGGGATCGGCATTGCCTGCGGCCGGGCGGTGGCGGGCAAGATCGGCACGGTCGATCAGGTGAAGGTGACCGTCTTCGGCCCGGTGGTGAATCTGGCCTCGCGTCTCGAAGGCATGACGAAGATCCTACGCGCTCCGATTCTGATTGACGAGACGACGGCCGAACAGATTCGCGCGAGCGTGCCCGCCGAGATCGCGCGCATACGGCGGTTGGCCGTGCTGCAGCCGTACGGCATGGATACGGCCGTCGAAGTGAGCGAGTTGCTGCCGCCGGAAAAGGACTATCCGCTGCTGACCGACGAACACTTGCGGACTTATGAAGCGGCGCTCGAGGCCTTCCTGGCTGGACGCTGGGGCGAGGCGTACGAACTGCTGCATCGCCTGCCGGCGAGCGACCGCCCCAAGGACTTTTTGACGGTCTACATCGCGCAGCACGATCGCACGCCGCCGCGAAACTGGGACGGCGTGATTCGACTCACCTCGAAAAGCTGAGCCGGCGTCCCATCGTTCGCAAGGGGCCGAGCATCGCGCGGCCCACGCGACGCGACTGCCGCCGCCAGCGCTCGCCTCTGGTGAAGAGTTCCGATTCGGGCAGACGCGTGACGTACCGGGCCACGCGCGCCAGGGCGGCGCGCGATGCATGCCCCGTCTCGAGAGCGAGCCCCTCGGGAGTGATCCATACGGCGCCGGCGTTTTCGCCCTTCGTGGCGTCGTGCCTGGCGGCCTGGGATCGCGACAGTTCCTGGCACCGCAGAACATTCGCTTGCCACCACTGGCGATTCGGCCAGGCCAGGCCCGATCTCAAGACCGCCTCGGCGTCGAGCCGCGCCGGGGAGTCGGCCTCGCGCGGCGAGCATTCCGCTTCGACCAGCCAGATCGATCGCGGGTGGTCGCTCGACGCGAGGCCTGGCGCGGAGCCCAGGCAGCGGCGTTGGTGTTGCGGAAAGATGGCTTGCAGATACGACTCGAAGTCGCCGATCTCGTCGCGGATGCGCTGCGAACCCACCTGTTGCTCGCGCGGGTCGGGATATTCGAGAAAGATGCGCTTGGCCCGGGTCGCCAGCGATTCGAGAAAGGGGCGGTGGTCGGGCATCCAGTGCAGGACGCTCAGGCAGAAGACCGCCGCGAAAGGGGACTCGTTCGCCGTGCAGCGCGCGACCAGCCCCGCGTCCGCACGGCGCGTGACGAGCAGCACGCGATGCGCGTCGTTCGCTTCGAGCATCAGCCGCTGCACGCGGGCAGAACGCTCGTCCGACTCGGCACTGACGACGAGCAGGCCGGGATGCGTTGACGCGGCGCGCCAGCCGAACCAACCGAAGTTCGAGCCGACATCGAGCACGATGCCTCGCGTCGGAAGGTGAGGTTCGATGAGCGCCCAGCGATGGGCTGGGTCGCGCTCGCCTCGGCGCACTACCTGGCCGGCGAGCACGATATCTTGATAGGCGCTGATCCCGGCAAGCAGGCGATCGAGATGGTTGTCTTCCACGCGTGCATCCTTACTCGCGCGAGATCGCTATCGGGGCACCGTGTCCCGTGCCTGGCATTGGAGCAGATGAAGCCCACGGTCAGAAGGGCGGTTTCGCGCGTGCTAGCGATCGCGCCGCTCGTTCGAGCGAGGAAAAGGCCGTGGAATCGAGCACTTCAGCCGCGCGTTGCCAGCGACGCAGGCCATATTCGGCATAGTTGAACTCGACGGCCGAGGCATGTTCTTGCACGACGGCCCAGAGCGACCAGCCGACATCGGAGAGGAGCATGTTCAGCCGTACCCGGGCGGCCTCGCGTTCCGTAGGGGCGTCGAAATAAGCCTGGCACAGCTCGTCGATGGCGGCGTTGTTGAAGTCGAGTTCGCGGCAAAGGTTTCCCAACTCGAACGTGGGGTCATTGTTGCCGCTATACTCGAAGTCGATCAATCGCCAGTCCTGGCCGACCTCGAGGAAATTCTCGGCCAAGAGATCGTTGTGACAGGGGGCCAGCGCGACGGGGCGTGGTCCGAGGGCCGCTTGCAATCGGGCAAGCCCTTCGCGCCGGGCGGAGTAGTCGGGAGGTGTCGGCCAGCCGGCTCGTTGCACGGTGGCGACCCAACGGCCGGCTGCTTGAGCGAGATCGAATTCGCCCCGAAAGGCGGGTCCCCCGTGCAAGCGGCGCAACAAGGTGGCGATACGGGTCGGATTACCGGGCGTGCGCAATTCGGCCGCCGAGAGGGAGCGCCCGGCGAGGAACTCGCGCACGCTGAGCTGATCCTGGTCGAAGCGCTGGAGCGGACGAGGCGCGAGCCCCCGCGAGGCCGCCTGCGCCGTGTTGTGCCATTCCTGTTCGCGATCGATCGCCAGGCCGGCGGACGAGGGGGCCTCGACGCGCACCACGTAAGATTCGCCGGCAACGTCGACGCGAAAGTTCGCGTTCGTGATGCCGCCGTCCAGAGGCGCGATCGCAAGATCGGCGTGGCGCCACTCGGGCAGCAGTTCGCGCAGGCGCGCTCCGAGGACCGTGACATCCACGCGTCGCCTCGCAGGTTGGAGCGGGGGGCCAAAGGGGATCATCGCCCGGGTTGGGCGACAATCCATCATAGCTCTCCAGAAAGAAGAGCTACCCGGCTAGGATTCGAACCTAGAATGAGGGAGCCAAAATCCCTAGTGTTACCGTTACACTACCGGGTAGTGATCGCCGCGAGCTCACCGCTGCGAATTCCGTGGAAGACGCGACCGTCGTCAGTCATCCGCGGTGCGCTTCATCACGCCGAAAGCGAGTTGTTCGAGCTCGATTGCCAGGTCGACTCCGACCTGCCGCACGTGTCCCGGCAGCGAAATCGTTACAGGTGCGAAATTGAGCACCCCTTCGATGCCGGCCTCGACGAGCCGATCGGCCACCCCTTGAGCAGCAGGGGCAGGCACGGCCAGCAGCGCGAGCCTGATCTTATTTTTTTGAACCATTTCGGGCAAGCGATCGAGGTGGAAGACTTCGACCCCTTCGATCGATCCGCCCACCTTGGAGGTATCGACATCGAAGGCCGCCACGAAGCAAAAGCCTTGCTGATGGAATCCCTTGTATCCCAAGAGGGCGCGGCCGAGGTTACCAGCTCCTATGAGGGCCACGGACCATTGTTGGTTCGTACCCAGGATACCGCGGATGGCCCGGATCAGCTCCTCGCAGCGATAGCCGATGCCGGGATAGCCAAAATGGCCGAAATAGGCGAGGTCCTTGCGGACCTGGGCATCGGTAAACCCCAGTACCCGCCCCAAACGGTTCGAACTGGTGGTCTCGTGGCCGTCGCGAACCAGGTGCTGGAGCTCGCGAAGGTAAAGGCTCAAACGACTTACGACCGCCTTGGGGACCGCACCGTCAGACGCAGAGCCGACGCGTCGACTTTTGGAGTCACTCATGACGTGCAGGTCCGGAGGCTGCGGCAATAGAATCGCGACAGGCTGCCGCGACGGCGGGCTTCCACTCTAAGAGAAGGGGATCCCCTGGGCAAGGTGGGGTGGAGCCTGGCCCTTACAGCCTCATTGCTCGCTGCCCCCCCAGCCCAAAAAACAAGAGCCCCCACGGCACGGTGGCCGCAGGGGCTCTTCTGTGTCATCAGACTGCTAGGGGCTGTCTAGTCGAGCTGGGCTCGCCGCGACTATTTGGCCACGGGGGTCAGGGCTTCGTCGGTGTTGGCCCAAATGCCACCCGTCGTGGTGTTGTAGAGCCAGCCGGCTCCACCCTCGACCGCCGCCGAGGGAGGATTGTTCGTCGTGGTGGTGACGGTGTTCGAGTTGTTGTACGGATTGAAGGGGACGCCGCCGATCAGGTAGGGCCCGAAGGCGCCCGAGGCATTTGCCGTGCCATCGGCATTGGTCTTGCCGGTGAGCTGCGAAAGATTCGCATTGCTCGGCACCGCACCATTGTGCTGCAGCTTGTACATTTCGATCTGCGAGCGGAGGGTGCGGAGATTCTGCATCGTCGCGCTTTCCTTGGCGTTCTCGCCCGACTCGGTGAATTGCGGAATCACGGTGGCAGCCAGAATGGCGAGGATCACGACGACGAGGAGCACTTCGACCAGCGTAAAGCCAGTGCGACGACGAGCACGCATGATGACACGTTCCTTTCGCTGATTTGCGTTGGACCCGATACGTTGGCGGCGCGTTCCGCGATGGTTCGCGGAACGGTGATCGAGTTGGGGTCGCGAGTTGCCCTGACCATGCGACTTACCATGAATACCTAGTTCGTGAACGAAGCGCGGTCAAACGAACCAGGCAGCCCCCGAGAAAAGGTCTCGTACCGCCCCGGGCCCTGGGGTCTTCTCCTAGCCTGACCGCGGGGCCAGCGCCGCTGCGACCGATGCGATCGGCGCGTGCGTTGCGAGGCATTTCTTGCACAAAGGCGCAATATTCTTTGCACTCGACGCAGAAAGCTTTTTCTGTGTGTGCCTTTCATTCCTTCTTGTTCAAGCAAATCTCCCAGGCCACCCGATATTCCGCGATGTGAGGACTTGTTTTGGCATGACTGAGGATTTTGCGTTGTCCTGAATAGATGCGCCCAGATTGTAATTTGGGTAAACAGGTTAACGCGGGCTGACTTTGCATTCCGAATAAGCCTTTGGTGGACCACGACCACCAGACCAGGCCCCTGCTACGCGTAATGTCCTTGGAGGAGGCAAGACATGAAGAATCTGTTGGGAGTGCCGATCATCGCTGTCCTGCTGGCAGCGCTTTCGGCGAGCTCGGCGGACGCCGGATATTGCGGCGCCAGTCGATACCGGTGTTGCGCGAAAAGCTGCGACGCCGGGAGCTACGCCTGCTGCAAACAGCAGTGCCATACCGTCATGAAGACCTGTAAAGAGGTCGTCTACGAGAAGCAGGCCTACACCTGCTACAAGACCGTGTACGAGACGGTCTGCGAAGACAAAGTCATCAATTGCGTGAAGTACGTGCCGGAAGTGCGCACCAAGCAGTGCGAGTACACCGTGTGCAAACCGGTCTGGGAAACCAAGACCAAGAACATTTGCTACACGGTCTGCAAGCCGGTCTGGGAAACCAAGACCAAGGACATCTGCTATACGGTCTGCAAGCCGGTCTACGAAACAAAGACCCGCACCATTTGCTACACCGTGTGCAAGCCGGTTTGGGAAACCAAGACCAAGAACATTTGCTACACGGTCTGCAAGCCGGTCTACGAAACGAAGACCCGCGACATCTGCTACACCGTGTGCAAGCCGGTCTGGGAAACCAAGACCAAGAACGTCTGCTACACGGTCTGCAAGCCGGTCTACGAGACGAAGACGAAGAACATCTGCTACACGGTCTGCAAGCCGGTCTGGGAGACCAAGACCCGCGACATCTGCTACACGGTCTGCAAGCCGGTCTACGAAACGAAGACCAAGAACATCTGCTACACGGTCTGCAAGCCGGTCTGGGAAACCAAGTCCAAGACGATTTGCTACACCGTCTGCAAGCCGGTCTACGAAACGAAGACCAAGGATATCTGCTACACGGTCTGCAAGCCGGTGTGGGAGACGAAGACGAGAAACATTTGCTACACGGTCTGCAAGCCGGTCTGGGAAACCAAGTCCAAGACGATTTGCTACACGGTCTGCAAGCCGGTCTACGAGACGAAGACCAAGGACATCTGCTACACGGTCTGCAAGCCGGTGTGGGAGACGAAGACGAAGAACATTTGCTACACGGTCTGCAAGCCCGTCTGGGAAACCAAGACCAAGAACATCTGTTACACGGTCTGCAAGCCGGTCTACGAGACGAAGACCAAGGACATTTGCTACACGGTCTGCAAGCCGGTCTACGAAACGAAGACCAAGGACATCTGCTACACGGTGTGCAAGCCGGTCTGGGAAACCAAGACCAAGAACATTTGCTACACCGTGTGCAAACCGGTCTACGAAACGAAGACCAAGAACATCTGCTACACCGTGTGCAAACCGGTCTACGAAACGAAGACCAAGAACATCTGCTACACGGTCTGCAAACCGGTCTACGAGACGAAGACCAAGGATATCTGCTACACGGTCTGCAAGCCGGTCTACGAGACGAAGACCAAGGATATCTGCTACACGGTCTGCAAGCCGGTCTACGAGACGAAGACCAAGGATATCTGCTACACGGTCTGCAAGCCGGTGCATTACACGAAGACGATCAAGGTCTGCTGCGGTGAGTGGAAGACCGAGGTCACCTGCTGCCCCGGCCCGGTCGTGACGAAGTGCGTCCAGGAGCCTGGCTGCTGGGTGTGGGATCCTTGCTGCTGCCGCTGCGTGTACAAGCCTGGCTGCTGCAAGAAGGTCCAGGTTCAGTGCCCGCCGGTCAAGGTGTGCAAGAAGGTTTGGTGCCCGCGTGTCGAAGAGCGTACGATCAACTGCTGCAAGTACGTTCGCGAGACCTGCACGAAGACCTGCACGTACACCGTGTGCCGGATGGTTCCCGAGCAGCGTGTGAAGACCTGCACGTACAAGGTCTGCCACATGGTGCCCGAGAAGCGCGTGAAGACCTGCACCTACACGGTCTGCCGGATGGTGCCGGAACAGCGCGTGAAGACCTGCACGTACACCGTGTGCCACATGGTGCCGGAGCAGCGCGTGAAGACCTGCACGTACAAGGTCTGCCACATGGTCCCCGAGCAGCGTGTGAAGACCTGCACGTATAAGGTCTGCCACATGGTGCCCGAGAAGCGCGTGAAGACCTGCACGTACACCGTGTGCCACATGGTGCCGGAGCAGCGTACGAAGACCTGCACGTACAAGGTCTGCCACATGGTTCCCGAGCAGCGTGTGAAGACCTGCACCTACAAGGTCTGCCACATGGTTCCCGAGCAGCGCGTGAAGACCTGCACCTACCAGGTCTGCCACATGGTGCCCGAGACCCGCACGAAGACCTGCACGTATAAGGTCTGCCACATGGTTCCCGAGCAGCGCGTGAAGACCTGCACCTACACGGTCTGCCACATGGTGCCCGAGACTCGGACCAAGGTCTGCACCTACAAGGTGTGCCGGATGGTGCCCGAGCAGCGCGTGAAGACCTGCACGTACCAGGTGTGCCGGATGGTTCCCGAGCAGCGTGTGAAGACTTGCACGTATCAGGTCTGCCACATGGTGCCCGAGACTCGCACCAAGACCTGCACGTACCAGGTCTGCCGGATGGTTCCGGAGCAGCGTGTGAAGACCTGCACGTACAAGGTCTGCCACATGGTTCCGGAGCAGCGTGTGAAGACCTGCACGTACAAGGTCTGCCACATGGTGGCCGAGAAGTGCGTGAAGAACGTGTGCTACACGGTCTGCAAGCCGGTCCACTACACGAAGACCATTCAGGTCAAGCGTTGTGTGCCGAAGCAGGTCGCTTACACCGTGACTCGCTGCGTGCCGAAGGTGGTCTGCAAGCAAGTTCCGGTCACGGTCTGCTGCCCGGTCCCTTGCTGCGAACCGTCGTGTGCGGAGCCTTCGTGTGCCGAGGCCCCGTGCGCAGGCTAGCGTGAACGCAACCCCTGCTCCGAGGTGAACTCGGGCAGGGCCTGGTCAAAAGCTGAGCGGCGGTCCGATTCGTATGATCGGACCGCCGCTTTTTTTGTGCAGCAGTTTGTGCTTCGTAGGTGCTGCGAATGCCCGACTAGGCAGCCGACTTCCCGGCGTTCTTGCGACGGCGATAGCGCGCGCCTGCCAGGGCCAGGGCGGGGAGCCCCATGCCGGCGATGGCGATCGTGCTGGGCTCGGGCACGACCTGGAAGTTGTCCAGGTCGAAACTGATGGCCGTCGAGTTGGGCTGGGCCGACAAGTTGGCAAAAATTTGAATCGAATTCACCGCACTGAAGACCGCTGTGAAGTTGTTGTGGGTGGGTCCGGTCTCGTCGGTAAGCAGCGGATTCGTGTTGTTCACCAGCATAGTGAGTTGGGTCCATTCGTTCGGGTTCACCGGCTCAGCGAACAGCCCGATCATGGCCGGAAAGCCCATCGTAGTGGGCAATCGCATCCCAAAAGAAAGGGGCGAATCGGCATTGTGGCGCACGGAGAAAGTGATCACCTTCTGGCCCCCCGTCCAATCGCCAAAGAAGATGTTGTCGCTCGAATTAACAGTATCGCGGGCACGGAACACGACCTGTGAGGTCGAGGCGCTGCCGGTCACGGGTGTGGTGAAAGTCGATTGGATATAGGCATCGCCGGCGCCATCGGGACCACCGCCGCTGATCCAGGTGGCGTCTTGCGACAGGTTGCCCATGTAGTTCTTCCAGTTCTGGGCGGAACTATCGAACTCTTCGAGCAGCGGGTTGCCGATCAATTCGGCATGGGCGGACGAGCAGGCGACGCACAGCAACAAGGACGCAAAGAACAAGGTGCGATGAACCAGACGCATGGAGAATCTCCCTCAAATCAATGGATGGACGCGACAAATGAACTCGATCTCCGAGGGTCCGCGCAACAACACGGCGCAAGGAGACCCTCGTCGAAGGGCAACGAACGGGGAGCTGCGACCCAAGCATGGGCGTAGCGACTGCCAGAGCGTGGCGAGCAGATGTCGGCCGAAAGAGCCGAGGGGCGGGCTAAAGCTCTAAGACTTCCCTACACGTAGCCAGTGAACCCGTCAGGCGGATGGGGCCTGGGTGGGTATGACTTGAACCAGGTTCAGTTCACTAGCAAGCGCGGCCGGAGCCGAGGGGTGGGGGAGTTGATATTCGATCTCAGTTGTGCCCCTATATTAGTTACCCCTGCCGACGTGTCAACAGGGGTAAACCAGAAAAGATCTGCGTGGCACTCACGGTGCTGGCGAGGGGGCCGCGACCGGGCGATGGCGTTCCGACGGCCGAAAATCCGCGCGAACCACGGAACACTCGACGTCGAGGCGAGACACTCGTCAAGCTAGGCACTGGAGGCATGATCGCCACGCCAGCGCAAGAACCAGGCCAGGGCGACAAAGTCGTAGGCCGCGTGGGCCACGATCGGCACCGCCAGGTTCTCGCTCGCCAGCCAAACGAAGGCGAGATACAGCCCCATCAGTGTCGCGTAAACAATATACAACCGCGTGATGGCGTGTACCGCGCCAAAGAGGATGCTGGACAGCGCGACCGCCGCGCCTAATCCGATCCAGGGCACGAGCGCCGGGATCATCACGCCGCGAAAGAGCAGTTCCTCGCCCAAGCCGGCCAAGAGCGAAACGAGCAGCAGTTGGCCCCAGCTCCAGTGACGGAGCAGGGGGATGAGCAACTCGTCGATGGTGTGCGTCATCCCCTGCCAGAGGGCCGGCCGGAAATAGTCGAGTGCCAGCACCACGGCCAAAGGGAGCAATGCCGTCACCACCCCCAACGCCAGCGAATCGGCCGACCAGACAATGTCCGCGCATGGATCGATCTCGAAGAGCCAGCCCGCCAGGAGCGCCATTGGAAGCAGGGCCCCCTCGAGCGCAATCATGACCCAGGGGGAAAGTTCGCGCTCGGGGAGGGGTTCGATGCTGTCGGGATTCATTTCGTGAGGCGATGGATCGCGACAGCACGTCGAGGGACGAAGGTCAATCAAGGGGCACGCACGGGTCGTGACTTACGCTCCCGTGAGTCGGTAATTGCTACCCGGGACGTCACGCTACCGGACAAGCCAGTGCCACGCGGCAATCGCCACGAACCTCTTGTTGCTGTGCAACACCGACGAACTTGCGAATCTCGGTCAGAGGAACACTTGGAGTCCACTCCGCAAATTCGTCTGCCACCCTTCGCACGTGGGCTTACATTCCCTGCTGCAGCATCCGAGCTCGGGCCAGCGCGTCTTCTGCCTCGGGAATCTTGCCCGCGCGCTGGAAGGTCACGCTGAGCGCCGTATAGCTGAACGGATCGTTCGGCTCGAGCTTGACGACTTCGAGGCCGTGGCGAATGGCCTCGTCGTGCTTGCCGAGTCGGGTATAGACGACGGCGAGGGCCGAGTGCGCGAGGGGGTACTTGGCATCTTGGGTCAACAGTTCGTGCAATTTGGCGGCTGCTTCTTCGAGCTTGCCTTCGTCCTTGAGCCGGTCGGCCGCGTCATAGAGTTCTTCGTTCGTGGGCATGATGAGTGGTGTGCCTGCCAGGTTCGAAACTACCAGTTCGGCCGATGCGCCACGACATTCGCCGCTAGCAATCGTCCGCTGTCAGGCAGTCTAGCAGTTTCGCCCCGGGCTGGCGTGGGGTAGCTGAACGGGTGAATTAAGTGGCATGCCCGAGGAAGGTTACAACCGCGGCGTGGCGACGGTGGCAGAGCCGGGGTTGCCCGGGGGGGCCGTAAATTCGGCACGACAGGTTAAACCGGCAGGATCGGCTTTTCCGATACTCAGAAGCGGCAGGCAGGACTCTTTTTGCCAGCACTCGAAGGCGAGTGGGGCGAAAGGTTTGCGTCCCCCCTGGATCGCTCGGCTGCCGGCCGGTTCACGTTCCCTTCCAGAGCCCCTTCGCGGAGGTCGCACGCTCGTGAAAGTCCATTCTCTGGCCGTCGTCCATCCCACTGCCAAGTTGGGTTCGAACGTCGAGATCGGGCCTTTTTCCGTGGTGGAAGCCGGCGTTGAAATCGGGGACGACTGCGTGCTCGAGTCGCGTGTCACGGTCAAGACCGGCACACGCATGGGTTCCAAGAATCACGTCTGCGAAGGCGCGATCGTCGGCGGGGTGCCGCAGCACGTGCGCGTGCCCGATCAGTTGGGGGCCGTCGTCATCGGCTCGGGCAATACGATTCGCGAAAACGTCACCATCCACCGCGCGCTGCACGGCGATCAGTCGACGACGCTCGGCGACAACAACCTGGTGATGGTCAACGTCCATATCGCTCACGACTGCGTCATCGGCAACAACACGATCATGGCGAACAATGCGATGCTCGCCGGTCATATCGTGGTCGCCGACAAGGCGTATATCTCGGGCGCCGTCGGCATTCACCAGTTCTGCCGCGTGGGGCGGCTGGCGATGGTCGGCGGTCAGGCGCACGTAACACGCGACATTCCACCTTTCGTCACGGTGGACGGGGCCACGACCTTGATCGTGGGTTTGAACCTGGTCGGTTTGCGCCGGGCGGGATTCAAACCCGAAGACGTGGCTCAATTGAAGGCCGCGTACCGTGTGATCTACCGTAGCGGCATGCCGTGGGCCGAAATCGTCGCTCGCCTCCGCGACGAATACGCCACGGGTCCCGCCGCGGAGTTCCACGAGTTCTTCAGCGGCGGCAAGCGCGGCTTCACGCCCGAACGCCGCATGCCGCCGACACCAACCCTGCGCCTGCGGGCGGCGGAAGAAGAGAGCGAAACGGAACTTCGGCGCAAGGCAGGGTGATCGCAAGCGACGCTCTTCGTTGTGACGTCGTGGTTGCTTTCAATTCAACCCCGACGGCACTACGACACGACGTACGCAGTTCGACAATAAAACAGGAGACGGGAGTTGACTCCCGTCTCCTGTTTTTTTTATCGGCTCACATTGCTGGAGGAGCCAGCCGTGTCACGCGGCACGCGAGCGTGCTATTTCTTCTTCGCCGCGACGGCTGCCTGGGCGGCTGCCAGGCGGGCGATCGGCACGCGGAAGGGTGAGCAACTGACGTAGTCGAGCCCGATCTCGTGGCAGAAGATCACGCTGGCCGGGTCGCCGCCGTGCTCGCCGCAGATACCGAGCTTGAGGTCGGGCCGCGCCTGGCGGCCGCCGGCCACGCCCTGCCTCATCAAGCTACCGACGCCGTCCTGATCGATCGTCTGGAAGGGATCGTTCGGCACGATGTCGTGCTCACGGTAGTAGTTGATGAAGGCGGCGTAATCGTCGCGGCTCATGCCGAGCGTGGTCTGCGTCAGGTCGTTCGTGCCGAAGCTGAAGAACTCGGCGTACGTGCCGATTTGCTCGGAGCAGACCGCGGCACGCGGAATCTCGATCATCGTGCCGACGAGATACTTCACCGTGACGCCCTTCTCGGCAAAGACCTTCTCGGCGGTCTCGCGGACGATCTTCTCCTGATCGCGGAACTCGGCGGCGAAGCCCGCCAGCGGCACCATGATCTCGGGCAGCACGTCGATGCCCGCCTGCTTGACGTTGCAGGCCGCCTCGATGATGGCACGGGCCTGCATGCGCGTGATCTCGGGATAGACGATGCCCAAGCGGCAACCGCGGTGGCCGAGCATGGGGTTGAACTCGTGCAGCTCCGAGACGCGGCGGGCGATGGCGTCGCCGGTGGTGCCGATCTTCTTGGCCAGCTTTTCCTGCTCGGCGGATTCGTGGGGCAGGAACTCGTGCAACGGCGGATCCAAGAGGCGGATCGTCACCGGCTTGCCATGCATGGCCTGGAAGATGCCTTCGAAGTCTTCACGCTGGAAGGGGAGCAGCTTGGCGAGGGCCTTTTCGCGGCCTTCGAGCGTGGTGGCGAGAATCATCTCGCGGAACTCGTCGATGTGGTTGAAGAACATGTGCTCCGTGCGGCAGAGACCGATCCCTTCGGCGCCAAAGGCGATCGCCTCGAGAGCCTGCTTCGGCTCGTCGGCGTTCGTGCGGACGCGGAGCTTGCGATGCTCGTCCACCCAGGTCATGAGCTGCTCGTAGCAGTGATAGGTCTTCGAGCTGCTGGCGGCGACCTTGTCCTTATCGCCGAAGAGGGCCTCGAGGACTTCGCTCTGGCGCGTTTCGACGGCGCCTTCGAAGACCTCGCCCGTGAAACCGTCCATCGAGATCCAATCGCCCTCCTTCAAGGTGCGGCCAGCCACCTTGACGGTGCCTGCCTTGTAGTCGATGTCGAGATCCGAGCAGCCGACGACGCAGGCCTTGCCCATCTGGCGGCTGACGAGCGCGGCGTGTGAGCTGGCGCCACCGAAGGCGGTAAGGATGCCCTTGGCGATCTTCATGCCGCGGAGATCCTCGGGGCTGGTTTCGCGACGCACCAGGATCAACTCGACGTTGTTGTTCTTGAGCCACTGCGCCTCGGCGTCCGAGGCGTGGAAGCAGATCTTGCCGGTCGCGGCACCGGGGCCCGCGTTCACCCCCTTGGCCAGACGCTTGCCGGCGGCATCGGCGGCCTTCTTGGCGGCGGGATCGAAGATCGGCTGCAAGAGCTGGTTCAAGTCGTCGGCCGGGATGCGCTTGGCGCTGAGCGCGGTTTCTTTGGTGATGAGCCCCTCGTTCACCATGTCGACGGCGATCCGGACGGCGGCGAAGCCGGTTCGCTTGGCGTTGCGGGTTTGCAGCATCCACACCTTGCCGCGCTGCATGGTGAACTCGATGTCCTGCACGTCGCGATAGTGCTTCTCGAGCTTCTTGCCGATCTCGACCAGCTCGGCGTACGACTTGGGCATGTCCTTTTCGAGGGTCTCCTCGATGCGGAGCGGCGTGCGAATGCCCGCCACGACGTCTTCGCCCTGGGCATTGATCAAGTAGTCGCCGTTGAGGCCGGGCTCGCCGATGGCCACGTCGCGGGTCATGGCCACGCCGGTGGCGCAGTCGTCGCCCAGATTGCCGAAGACCATCGCTTGCACGTTGGTGGCGGTGCCCCACTCGTGCGGAATGCCGTAGGTGCGGCGATAGACGACGGCGCGGTCGTTCATCCAGCTACCGAACACGGCGCCGACCGCTCCCCAGACCTGCTCCATGGCGTCGGTGGGGAATTCCTTGCCGGTGGCTTCCTTGATCGCCTTCTTGAACTCGGCGACGAGTTCCTTCAGATGCGTGGGGGAGAGCTCGTTGTCGAGCTTCACGCCGACCTTCTTTTTCTTCTCGTGCAACAGGTGCTCGAAGGGATCGATATCGGTCTTGTCCTTCGGCTTGAGATCCAACACGACGTCGCCGTACATCTGCACGAAGCGGCGGTAGCTGTCCCAGGCGAAGCGTTCGTTCTGCGACTGATCGGCCAGGACCTTCACGGTCTGATCGTTGAGACCGATGTTGAGCACAGTGTCCATCATGCCGGGCATCGAATCGCGGGCGCCCGAGCGGCAGGAGACGAGCAGCGGGTTCTTCGAGGAGCCGAGTTCGGCCCCCATCTCCTTCTCGATCTTGCGCATCGCCTCGTCGACCTGCGCCTTGAGGGACGGCGGATATTTGCGGTCGTTGGCGTAGAAGTAGGTGCAGACGGTGGTGGCGATCGTGAAGCCGGCGGGGACGGGCAGGCCGATCTTCGTCATCTCGGCCAGGTTCGCCCCCTTGCCGCCGAGCAGCTCACGCATCGAGGCATCGCCATCCGTGCCGTTGGGACCAAAGGAATAGACGTACTTCTCCGAGTCAGCCATGAAAGAGGCGTCCTTCTAAGTGTTTTCCAAGCGGGACCGCGGGGCTCCTGAGGCGACCAACAGGGTCGCGGCGCTCACGGGCGGCCAGGCTATAAACTTCGGCGTACCAAGACTTTTCGTGAGGTACGAATCACGTGCGCGGGCTGAATGCAGCGGCAAGCAAAGCCCGGATTCTAGCAAGCCAAGGGAACCCCGTGAAGCGGCCGTACGCCCCTTCGGGGCTTTGTTGCGTCGACCAGATCGACTATCTGGGCGGACGGGCGCAGGTGATCGAATTGGTCTTTGTTACGATGGGCGTCCACTTCCTCTCACTTGCCAAGGACCATGCACCCCGTGACTCTGCCCGCGCAACCAGCCACCGCCGAGCCGACCTTATTGCCTGCCTGGAGCCCGTCGCGCTGGATGGGCATTGCCGCGGCACTCTACGCGCTGCTGACGGTGCTGATGTTCGGGCACGTGCTGTGGACGGCCTCGCGGATGCCTTCGGCCGAATGGTGCTCCGACATTCGCACGCAGTTTTATCACGTGCGCACGTTCGGCTTTGGTGAATTGGCGAGCGGAAACCTGGCGCTCTGGAATCCGCACGTTTTCTCGGGCACGCCCTACGCGGCGAATTTTCAATCGGCGCTGTTTTATCCGCCGAATTGGCTTTTCCTCGTGCTGCCGACCGCGCTGGCGATCAACTGGTCGATCGCGCTGCATGCGTTCCTGATCGGATGCTTCACCTTCTATTGGCTCTTCGGTCGGAAGCTGCACCCGCTGGCCTGCCTGATGGGGGGCGGATTGCTCATTTTCTGCGGGCCCTATTTTGCGCCGGTTTATGCCGGCAACCTCTCGAACCTCTGCACGATGGTCTGGGCTCCGTTGATTCTGCGCGCCATCGATGACTTACTCGGCGACGCTGCGCTGCGGGGTGGGTTGCTGGGCTCCGTCGCGGTGGCGATGCAGATCCTGGCCGGACATCCGCAGTACGTCTACTACACCGCCATCGCGGCGGGGTTGTACTTCGTGCTCTCGCTCGTCACCGCCGAACGGCGACTGACATCGCTGGCCGGATACCTGGGCATGTACTTCGGGGGCGCCGCGTTGGCCGCCGTGCAATTGGTGCCTGGGCTGGCCAGCGCCGATCAAAGCGTCCGCTCGGGGGGCGTGCCGTATGAGTTCGCCATCCACTACTCCCTGTCCTGGGAAAACTTCGTCACGTTCATCGCGCCGGGCTTCTTCGGAGAAATGGAACTGGCCTCGTACTGGGGACGGGGCATGCTCTGGGAGATGACCGGCTTCTTCGGCGTGACCGGTCTGCTGTTGGCCGTGTACGGCGTTTGCTTCGGCACTCGGCAGTCGGGGCGCTTCGTGCTGGCGGCCCTTGTCCCCCTGATGCTGCTGCTCGCGCTGGGAGGCCACACACCGCTGTTTCGCGTGTTGTACGATTACGCTCCCGGCTTCAACAGTTTTCGTGGCAATGCGAAGTTTCTCTTCCCGGCCGTGCTCTTTGCGGTGGCGCTCGCGGCGACGGGGCTCGATACGCTGCTCCGCCAACCGCGCGCGACGCCTTATTTCGCGGGCGCCATTTTCGCATTGGCGGTGGCGTGCTGGATCGCCGGGGGCGCCGTCGCGGCGTCGGCCGAGAGGGGTAGCGACGGCTGGTGGGCCGAATCGCTCCTCTCGCTGCGCGACCAGGCGAAGCAATGGCGCGAGCTGTACCACGTGACGCCCGAGGACTACGACAAGCCCGACTTCATCCGTCACACCGGAGTCGTCGCGGGTGCAAGTCTGCAACGTGCCGGCACGATGTGCATCATCGTGGCGCTGTTCCTTCTCGGCTGCGCCTGGGAACCTCGCACGGCGGCGGTATTGGCGGCGTTGGCCGTGGTCGAGGTGCTGGTCTTCGCCTGGCCGCTGAGCACGTCGTTTCCCGCCTCTTCGGTCACCTCGGAGAACTTGCGAAAGTTTCTGGCCTCGCAGCCGGGCGATTTCCGCATTATCGACCAGCAAAACCCGAACGAGGCGATGACGATCGGGGCCTACGATGTGCTGGGCTACGACCCGGGCGTCACGCGCCGTTATGCCGAAATTTTTACCTATGCTGCGCACACGCCGTTGGAAGAAACATCGCAGTATCTGCGCTGGCATCCGAAGTCGCGGATCCCCTCGCTCTATCGTCTGGCGCGAGGGCGATTTTTGTTGGCGATCGTCGAAAGCAAGCAGGGGGCAACTCTGCAGTCGATTCCGCTGCCAAATCCCCTGCCCCGACTGCTACTTGTGGGAGATTACCAGGTGGCGGCCACGCGCGACGACGTGTTTCGCGCCATGTCGCAGGCCGATTTCTCGCCGGAGCAGACCGTGATTCTCGAGCGCGAGCCCGAGCCACGCCCTGCGGCGGAAGGGAACTCACCGGTACCAGGCAGGATTAGAGTACTCGATTCGTCGACCGATCATCTGACCGTGGAAGCCGAGCTCGCATCAGCGGCGATTCTGCTCATCACCGATGCATACGACAGCGATTGGCAGGTTACGCCACTCGAGGGAAGCGTGCAGCAACACTATGAACTGATGCCCGCGGACTGGGCCTTCCGCGCGATTCCACTGGCGGCCGGCAAGCATCATTTCCGGCTTGAATATCGCCCCGCTGCGATCAAGCAAGGCGCCGTGCTCACGCTGCTTGCCTCGGCGGCCTGGCTTGGCCTGATGGTTTGGAACGTGCGGCGGCGTTGGAAGGCAAAACCATCCCACCCCGTAGCGTGAGTTTTGAAGTGGCGCATGGATCGGGTAGCACGTTTTTCCGGAGCGGCCTGCGGAACGGGATGAATCGGAGTGATGGGATGGGGGCGCTTCCACGGATCCTCTGGTCGCCTGCGCGACACCGACCATCTTGCGACTCGAGTTTGCTTCCAAGGGTGGGCTTTTTCCGCAAGATGATCGGTGCTACCCCGTCCGCGGTGTGTTTACTGGTGTTGCCCACGTCACGGAAGTTCTACGAGACCACGCGCAGGCCGGCGTCGTCGATCTCGTAGGGAATGATCTCGTCCGAGCATGGGCTGCCGCGGTGTTTGGCGATGTAGAGGCCGCGCGACAGCCGGTTGCCTTCGCGAATCTTGCCCATGTAGATCACGGTATTCGCCGCGGCGAGCCAATCGCGATCGTCGAGGGGCCGATCGATGAGCTGCTCGAGCATCGACTCGTGCGACGTGTAGAGCATGAGGCAGCCGACGCGGGCATGATCGTAACCGTGTGCCGCAACTTCGGCGGCGTGCTGGCGAAACTCTTGCCGGAAGAGATCGCGTGCGACCCAATCGTGTTCTTTGCGCAGGATCTGGTGGTAGACGTAGTCGAACAGTTCGAACTGGAAGGAATCGGCCTGCTTGTCGGAGGGATCGACACCGTCGATCACGCAGCGCCGCGTGCCGCGCACGAAGTTGCCGTAGAAGAAATCGATCGCCACGTTGAGCCGCGAGACGATCTCGGCGTGCCAGTCGCGATAGGCGTCGAAGTCGGCCGCGCGGACCGTCGCTCGGCGCCCCGCGAAATCGAACAAGCGCAAATAGTCTGGCTGCGGTCGATCGGCGGCGAAGTAGTTCTCGAACCGCGGATGGAGGGCGGGATCTTGCTTGCTGATCCGCCAGTCGAACATGCGGGCGGCATAGTCGGCATGGCTCTGCGCGTCGCCGCGGTAGCTGAGGTCGAAGAAGATCCCGCGATGGCCCTCTTGCGAACCGCCGGCGGCGTTGAACTGCACGCCGAGTTGGGTCTTGCCGATGCCGGTGGCTCCGACCACCACCGCGAGCGTGCCGGGCAACAGCCCCCCACCCAGCTTTTGATCGAGTCCAGGAATACCGGTCGCCAGGCGCGACCTATCTGGCGAGAGTTTGGAAGAGTTCACGGCCGCTGGTGGGTTAGATCGTCAACATGCGGTCTCGCGCGGCGATGGGCCAGCGATCACGGGCGATGCCCTGCTCGACGACGATCGCCTCGCGATGGAGCGCGCACGTAGGACAGATGTGGTAGGGAATGGCATAGACCGGCGTGCCCACCTTGAGGTTCGCCCCCAGGGTCGTGCGCACCGCGAGATGCTCCTCGCTATGCACGGTCATCTTGGCGTCCGACAGGCCGATCAACTCGGCGCGCGGGTCGGGATTGTCGGGCGACACCGCCTTGAAGCCCAGATCAAGGCACACAATGTTCGAGGCCGGGCGGCTGATGACGCGCGTCAAGACGAGGGCCGCGTGGATAAAGCCCAGGTCGGGAAACTTCGTCTGATAGCTGGCATCCCAGAAGACGCACGTGCCGGGACTGACCTCGCGCTCGGGATAGCGGGCATGCATGGGAAACGTCGGCGAACCGCCCGCGACGACGCGCGGCACCCGCAGGCCGGCGCGCTCGAGGCGATCGATCATCGCCTGCACCGGCACAAACGCGGCATCGACGGCCGCGGTGCGCGCCGCGGGATCGTGATCGCGCAGGTGGCCGTCATAGACGTGCAGCCCCCCCACCGTCAGACCTGGCGCCGCATGGATCGCGCGATAGAGGGCATCGGCGCGTTCGTCGGGCGCGATCCCGCTGCGGTGCATGCCGTTGTCGATATCGACCAGGACGTCGAGCTCGCGTCCCGTGGCGGCGACCGCTGCCGACAAGGCCTGTACCGCGTCCGCGTCATCGGCAACGACGGTAAAGCGTACGGAGGGATATTTGGCCGCCAGCCGTGCGACGCGCGCGATGTTCGGCCCCACGATGGGATAACCCAACAGCACGTCTCGCGCGCCGCAGTCGGCCAGCATTTCGGCCTCGGCGATCGTGGCGCATTTGAACTTGTCGATGCCGGCGTCGAGCTGCAGCGAGACGACTTCGGCCATCTTGTGCGTTTTGACGTGGGGCCGCAGACGCCTGGTGCCCCCCGCCATCTCGATCATGCGGGCGACGTTCTGTCGCACACGATCGAGGTACACGAGCAGCGTGGGAGAGGCGATCTCGTCGACGTTCGAGATCTCGTACCAGGGGGCGTCGGCCATGACTGGGAGCAAGCTGGGCAGAGGGATGCGGCGGGGTTCAGGTTTGCTGCCGCTAGCTTACTGCAAATCTTCCCAGGCCGCGACGAGCAAGTCGGCCGCACGATCGACTTCTTCTTCGGTCGTGTACCAGCCGAGACTGAGCCGCACCGTGCCGCGCGCCACTTCGAGGGGCAAGCCCATGGCCGCGAGCGTACCGGAAAGCCGCGTCGAACCGGAATGACAGGCCGCTCCGGTCGAGGCACAAAGTTCTGGACAGCGTCGCAGCAGCTCTCCCCCCGTGACACCAGGGAAATTGACGCTGACGGTATTCGGCAATCGTGGCGCGTCGAAGCCATTGATGGTCAGCGGCGCTCCGACGCCATCGCGCAGCTTTTGCTCGAGGCGCTCGCGGAGCAGTTCCATCCGCTCCTGGGCCGATTCGAGATGACGCGCCACGAGTGCTGCCACCCGCCCCAACCCGACGATGTAGGGAACGTTCTCCGTGCCGGCGCGCAGGCCGCATTCGTGGCCGGCGCCGTGCAGCAGCGAATCGAGCTGCGTGCCGCGCCGCACGTAGAGCGCGCCGACCCCCTTGGGCGCGTAGAGCTTATGCCCCGCCACGCTGAGCAGATCGACTCCCAGCTCGGAAACGTGAACGGGAATCTTGCCCAGGGCCTGGGCGGCGTCGGTGTGGACGAGGACGCCTCGGCGATGGCACACGTCGACGATCTCGCGCAGCGGCTGCACCGTGCCCACTTCGTTGTTGGCGAGCATCACGCTGACCAGGGCCGTATCGCTGCGCAGGGCACGTTCGATGGCACTCGGATTGACAAGTCCTTGCGAGTTCGTGCCGACGACCGAGACATCGCAGCCCAGGCGTTCGAGAAAACGGGCCGGCTCGACGATCGCCGGGTGCTCGAGGGCCGAGATGACCAGGTGACCCGACGGGGCGGGGGTCCGCTTGAAGAACACGCCTTTGAGGGCGAGGTTGTTGCTCTCGGTGCCCCCCGAGGTAAACACGATCTCGTCCGAGTCGGCGTCGAGCAATTCGGCGAGGCGCGTGCGGGCATCCTCGACGGCCTCGTGGCTGGCCGCGCCGAGCGCGTGCGAGCTGGAGGGGTTGCCAAAATGCTCGGCGAGAAAGGGGAGCATCGCCTCTTGGACGGCCGGGGCGATGGGAGTCGTGGCGTTGTAATCGAAATAGATGTGTCGCATGGCGACGCGCACGCTCCTGGCGGCGGGAGGTGTTCGAAGGGACACCGCCTGAGAGATCCGGCTGGCCGGAGGGAAAAACTCGCGTGGCATGCACCACCGAGCAGCAGTGCATGCCACGCGTCGTCATTTTAGCATGGCTCGACAAGGGGGAGCCAGCATGGGTCGAAGGCTCGAACGTCTGGCTAGGCGTTGCGCATGCCGGGGACGACGCGCTTTTGGACGTCGGTCTCGAGCACGCCGAAGGCAGCCTCGTGGCGTTGCAGCGTAAGCTGCAAGGCGTGCAGCATACGTTTGGCGGTGAAGAAGTTCGTGATGATGCGCTGCGAGACGACCACCGGCTCGGTCGGCACGCCAAAGGGCTGCGGGTTGAGACCGAAGTCGATAATCAGCTCTTCCGGCGTGCCGGTGACGCGGCAGAAGTTGGCATAGCAGGCGATGGCATGCGAATCGTCGAGCTTGACCTGCTGGCGCTGCTGGGGAGATTCGGCGGCGGGAGCAGCCGGAGCGGGTGCCTTGATTTCGGCGGATTCTTCTTTAGCCACGTGCAATTCTCCTGGTTAAGAAATAGGCCCGGTTTGTGCGGTTCGGTAGGAACCTTCGTTATAGAAATGGTCTGCGGCCGATGCCAGTCCCGGGGCGGATTTGCGCCGCTACCCAGTTTTACGTGCCGGCGCCGCTACAGTTCGGATCGGGATTGGCCGGATCGCAGACGATGGGCTGCGGATTGTCGAGACAGGCGGTGTTCGTAACATTCAGCGCGGCGATGGCTTCGGAAAGGTCTTTGAGCTCGCCGAGCAGCGCGTCGCGCACGGCGCTCAAGCCACCGATGACGCCGATCACCACGACCGAGATCAGCAGGATCCACTCGAACGTCAGCACGCCGCGACGCTGTCGGCGACCGGCGGCCCGGCGAGAGAGGAAAGTCATATCGTTGCCTCGTAGATGTGCAGGACCCGCGATTGAGTTCCGTGAGATCCATCTTGAAAGGGAACCGGCGGGCAACAAGAAAAAATGCCGCCAGGCGGCGGCATTTTTGCGAAGTCGACGTGGAGCTTGACGAATCTGACGCGTTCGAGGCTCAGAACCGTTTTGCCAGGCAATCGGTTTGTATCGCCGGCAGCGTGTTTTACCGCGCCGCTTGCTGTTGCACTTTCACATCATGGCGGAGCTTCGTGAGGCGATCGCGTTCGAGCGCCGAGACCTCCTCGTCCTTCAGCCCGCTGGCGTCCCCTTGATCGAGCGCTTTCTTGGCGGCGACGTCGTCCCCCGCCAGATGATGGGCCCAGGCCAGGTGGAAGTACTTCAAACCGTTGGGCCGATCTTCCACGGCCTCGCTGAGATCGCGGATGGCCAGCTCGTAATCTTTGCGAGCCAGATGGGCCACGCCACGCGTGTCGAGCAATTCGGCCGTGGGACCAAAGTAGGCGATGGCCTGCTCGGCCAGCGGCAAGGCCGCGTTCCCGTCGTTCTTGTGGAGCGCCAGGAGATACGACAGGTTGTTGGCTGCCGCCGCTTTCTGGATGGCCGGCGCCTGCGGATTGTCGAGAATCTGCTGATAGAGCCGGGTGGCCTCGACATAATTGCCTTGCAGCTCGCGCAACTCGGCGAGCTCTCGGCCGAGGCCGACCGCTTCGGGATGTTGCTTGGCGGCCTCGACGAGCAGCTTCTCGACGCGGGCAATCTGATCCTGATTCGCCTTGCTACGATGTTCGCGCAGAATGCCCATTGCCATGGCGGCGATGTTCGGCGAATTCTGCGCATGGAAGTTCTCTTCGCAGATCTTCAGACCCGGCTCGATGCCACGGTATTTGCCTTGGAAGGCCGCCATGAGGAAGATGTCCTCGGGGCGCTCGCGGACGTATTCTTCGTACATCTCTTCGGCGGCGTTGATGAAGGCGGCCTTGCCTTCCGGATTGTCGATGGCGTTTGACAGGCGTTCGAACTGCTGGGCGGCATCGTAGAGCTGCTTGGCCTGCGAGGGGGCCAGCGGCCGGACGACGAGCTCACGTGTGAAGCCAATCGCCTCGTCGAAGTAACCGCGACGGGCATAGAGCAGCGCCTTGACGGCAAGCGTGATCGGTGCATTCGGGTCGATTTGCTCCAGCTTTTCCAGCATCCGCGCGGCGTCGTCGATCTGGTTCTGACGCAGGAGCATGTTGGCAAAGATCGGCACGTAAATCGGCGACGGCTTATCACCCCCCAACAAACGCAGCATGTGATCGCGACACAGCAACCAGTTGTTGTCGCGCTCGTGGAGTTGCGCCAATTGCAGTCGCACGTCGTTGCGCGTGGGCTCCTTATCGAGCACCGCTTCGAGCAACTGAATCCCCTCGCGGCGCGAGCGCAGATCGTCTCGCGCGGCGAGCAGATTCGCCTTGATCATGACGTCTTCCTGCGGCAGATTGCGATTGGCGTCGGCATTGCCATCCAGAATCTGCAGGGCGCGTCGCAGGTCTGCGTAGCTATTGCTGGTCGCAATCAACGCGGCCAGCGTACGCCGCCCCCAGCGAACGCGATCGAGGTCGGCCGCTTCTTTTTTCTGCGGCGCCAGTGCGACCAGCTTCTCGAGCAACTGCTGCGCCTTGTCCATCTGCTGAGCCCGCACGTGGAACTCGATCGCGCTGCGGAGCACCGCGGTATCGTCGCCGTGCGTTTCGACGGCGGTGGCGTAATGCTGGCCAGCCTGCTCCACGTTGCCCAGCACTTCGTTGCATTGCCCCATCGTGGCGGCCAGTTTGTCCGCCGGCACGGACGCTTCCACCTCGGTCAGCGTGGCCTGCGCTTCGTCGCGCTTGCCGTTCTGCACGAGCTGCGTCACCAGGGCAATCCAGCAGAGTGGCTCTTGCGGACCATGCTTGACGGCACGGCGGTAGGCGGCCTCGGCATCGTCGCGACGACCGGCCCGGGCGAACAACTGCCCCTGCCAGAGGTGATCGCCAAACTCGGTCGAGTCTTCGTCCACGACGGCTTCCGCGCGTTTGGCGGCATCGTCGGCCAGTCCCAGCTTCATCTGCAATTCGGTCTGCAGCTTGCCAAAATCATCGGTGAATTGAATCTCGGTGGGCAACTTGGCAAGCGCTTGATTTGCCTCGTTGTATCGTCCGGTCTTGTACAACAGCTCGACCAGTCGGCGCACCATGCCGATGCTGGTTTCGCCCAGGCGGAGCGCTTCCTGGTACTTAGTGATGGCGTCGTTCGAACGTCCCGAGAGATCGTCGACTTCGGCCGACAGCCGGATGATGGCCGTCCAGTTCGGGCGACTTTCAACAACCTTGTCGACCAGCCGGCGAGCTTCGGTCAGGTCCTTGTCGGTGGCCTTCTGCATCATGTATAGGGTCGCCAGGCGGGCCGCGGCGCAATACTGCCAGTAGTTGTGATCCTTGCCCACCACGGCCTCGACGCCGGCCAGCGCATCGGTCATGCCCTGCTCGTCGCGCGAGTCGCGTGCCAGGTTGAACATCATGAGGCGGAGCAGGGGGTCGCTGGGCAGGCGACCAGCCACCCGATTCAGCACCTCTTTGGCAGCCTCCGACTCTTTCAGCAGGTAGAACGCTTCGCCGAGCGATTGCGCCAGTTGCCGCTGCTCGTCCGTCTTGTAAGAGTCGACGGTCTGGTTGATCGTCTGCAATTCGGCCAAGGCTTCTTCGCGCGGCAGCCGCAGCACCTTGCTGACCATGGCAAGCTGTACCAGCAGCGGCGTGTGGAATCGATCGGCCGCTTCCTTCAACGTGGCGATCGCCGCCGCGTTGTCCGTCAAACCCTGAATATCCGCGACCGCGATCCACAGCCCGATCGATTGCGGAAACTTCTCGCGTTCGGCAATGGCCAGTTCCAAGGCTTCTTCGGTCTTGCCCTTGTAGACGAGCAAGCGAACTTTGAAGAGCGCCAACTCCGCGCCACCGCTCGATTGCTCGGTGAGGCGTGCCATCAGTTCGTCGACTTCCTCCCACTTGCGCTGGTCGACGGGCACTTGCAGTTGCTCGGCAATCTTGATGCGCACCGATTCATAGTCGGCCGTCGTGCCGGCGGCCGAGATCTTCTGCAGTTCGGCGTTCGCCTCTTCAAGCTTGCCGAGTCTTTGCAGCTCGTGTACCAGGCGCAGACGCACCTCTTTGGCGTAAGGGTTGTTCTCGAGCGCGCGGCGCATGGCCACGATCGCCAGGTCCGATTGGCCGAGGTTGCCGTAGCAATCGGCCAGCAGGGCGTCGATCTGGAACAACACGACCTTGTCCCGCGAGCTGCGCTGGCGCAGGCTGTGCAGCAAGCGACCGGCATCGGCCCATTTCTTCTCGCCGATCAGCACGCGTGACTTGAGAAAGTCGACCTGCTCTTGTGACATGTCGAGCTGGACGAGCCGCGCGATCGTGTCGTTGGCCTTGTCGAATTGGCTGCGGCGAATCTGCAACTCGCACATCTGGCTGAGCAGGGTGATGCTCTCGGGCATCTTCTTGAGCCCCTGCAGCAACGCCTCCTGCGCATCCTCGCCGCGATCCTTTTCTTCGACGCGGGCCAGCTCGAGCTCGAGCCGAGCGAGCGTGATATACATCGATTCGTTTTTCGGGTGCAGTTCGATGCCGCGATTGAGATGCTCGCGCGCGGAGTCGAATTCTCGATCGTGAATGAGCAGCTCGGCCATCTTGACGATCACGTCCGCTTCGTTGGGCGCCAGATCGAGTGCTTTTTGCAGATCGGTCTTTGCATCGATGCGATCACCAAACAGGTTTTGCACCCGATAGTTGTAGCGCATCAAGTAGGCCAGGTGGTTGTCGGGGTTCTTCTCGACCACCTCGTCCATGTACTGGTCGCCCGTCTGCGGATCTTCGAACGCTCCCGACATCAGGCTGGCCAGCAGGGCGTAGATCTGGACGTTGTTCGGGGCGTCCGCCTTGGCCGCCTCGTACATTTCCCGTGCCTTGTCGTAGTTCTTGTCCTGCTCGTGGCACATGCCGACGAGCATTTTCAACTCGGCATCGTTGGGGTGCTTTTTCAGCAACAGATTGAAATGCTCGAGTGCGTCACGCGTGCGCCCACCTTCGAGATTGAAGCGCGCCAGTCGGCGGCGAATATCGTCGCGGTCCGGCGCCGTGCGCAGCGCCTGTTCCAGCACGTAGGGCACGCGGCGGGCCTGCTCGGCGTTCGCCCGACCTGCCTGCTGCTCGATCATGTCGGCAAAGAGCATCGCGAAGTCGCAGTTCGCGTCGACATCGTCATTGCGGTAACGCAGGTAACGATTGTAATTCTTGACGGCCTCTTCCAGGTTCCCCTTGTCGCGCTGCTCTACGGCAACCTGTTTGAAGACTTCGGCGTTGCGCGACACCTGGTAATTGTGCAGCAGGTAAATGCCCACCAGGGCCGCGAACGAAGTGACCACCAGAGCCACGAGGAGCTTTACGTTCAGCCGTCTCATTTAACGCTGTCCTGTCCTTGTACTCGCAATTGAATTTCGATGCGGGCCACGTGGCGTTTGGTGGCCTCTGGGCGACCGTCGTCATGCCGTGTGGAACAACCCACGAAACATTGGCTCGCGCAAGACGCGCACTTCACGTCGAGCGGCGCTCCGTCGAAGTATGCCGGCTTGGCTGGCGGAGATTTGGACACACAACCTATCGCACCAGGCGGCGTCACAACGAGCAAATGTTCTCAGTGCGTGGGGGGTGCCTCGAAGTAGTACGTGACGGTCCGAATGCAACTCGTGGGGAAACTTCCACGATGGCGGTGACCGCGCGGTGAAACGCGGCACATGAAGGGCTGAAGTTCATCCTATCTGGGGTGTCCGCGCTGTCAACGAGATCGACGGAATTTTCGGATTCTACGGGGGTTACGTTAAGAATCGATGGTGCGGAAAACGTCCCGCGCGCGACGTCTTCGCCCTCCTACGCAAAACACTTGGCGAAGGGTCATTCGTACCGGTCCCAAGGCAGAAATCTCTCCCTCGCCCCCAATAGAAACCTGAAGA